>CAZKUS010000001.1:0-7622 GCA_964556025.1 uncultured Clostridia bacterium
TATTTTGATATTACAATAGCCCCAATTATGGATTTGTGGGGATTTGGTGATGATCATCATCAAGTACCTGAAGAATCAGAGTTGGAAGAATTATTGGATTATGTAGATTATACAGATATTGAAATGGATGAAGGTGACCAAACAGTGTATTTACCTGAATCACAGATGAGTTTGGATTTAGGTGGAGCTGCCAAAGGTTATATTGTTGATCGTGCCGCAGATATTTTGATGGAATATGATATAGAATCGGGACTAGTAGATGCTGGGGATATTACCACAACAGGTCCTAAACACGACGGCGAACCTTGGAGAATTGGTGTAACACATCCTAGAGACACTCAAAATTACTTTGCTGTTATTGAATTAGCTGGCGAATCAGTAGACACTTCTGGAGATTATGAAAGGTATTTTGAAGAAGATGGCGAGGAATATCATCATATAATAGACCCTTACACCGGGTATCCTACAGAAGGACTGATTAGTGTGTCAGTGATTACGGATACTGCTTTTAGAGCGGACATTCTATCTACTGGAGCTTTTGGCTTGGGATTAGATGAAAGCAAAGAATTATTTGAAGAACTTGACGATGTTGAGGCTATTTTTGTAGATGAGCAAGGTGAATATCATTTGACTTCAGGACTAGAGGATATAGAGATTATGGATCCTTATAAAGATGACAATCTGAAATAGTTCCTATTATAGTGATTATTTCAGATTTTGTTTGGAAGTTTTAGATGTACTGACCCGAAACATTGTAAATGAAATCGAAATTTATAACTATCGCCTATTAACAACAGAATCTAATATTGCAAAAAATAAATTAAAGGAAGTTGTGGAATGAACAATAATTTGAGAAAATTAATCTACTTGGCATTACTAGTGACCTTTGGTCTAGTACTGCATTTGGTTGAACAAGCTATGCCCAATCCTTTTCCATTTCCAGGGGCCAAACTTGGGTTGGCAAATATAATCACTTTAGTTGCATTAGTTTTGTACGGATTCAAAAGTGCAGTTTTTGTAGCTATTTTGCGTGTTTTACTGGGTAATTTATTGGCTGGAACAATAATGGGTTTCCCTTTTGTTTTAAGTTTGACCGGGGCAATGTTCAGTTTACTAGTTATGGTAACTGTTATGCCCTTAAGAAATAGGAGAGTATTGAGTCTGGTTGGTGTTAGTTTGTTGGGAGCAACAGTGCACAATGTGACACAGCTAATAGCAGCCAGCTTGTTACTAGATCAGATAGGAATATTATTTGTGTATATGCCCTATTTAATTGTGTTTGCTATTCCTACAGGACTTTTTACGGGATTGGTGGCAACTATGATTGTCAATGTGATTTACACAAACTTGAGCCATGTGACTAACGTCTAATAAGTACCAGGAGTATATATCGGGAGGAATACTATTGTCAGCTAGAAGAGGGTCTGCAACTAGTGTTTTGGTGTTATTGCTGATATTTGCTGTAGGAGGTATTTTGGGGAACCTTATTGGAGAATTTTTTGGTGAATATTTTCCACTATTACAGCAAAGCAGGGAAGTAGGACTATCAACACCATTAGAACTTGATTTAAATTTCATCTATTTACAATTTGCTTTTATGATCAGATTAAATTTAGCAGGTGTATTGGGATTGTTGCTAGCTATCTGGATATTTCGGAAACTGTAGTACAGGAGGTTTGCAATGACTGAATTATATCTCGCTTCATCCTCGCCGAGAAGGAAAGAGTTACTGCAACAGTTGGGTTTGAATTTTACTATCTATCCCAGCAGTATATCTGAAGATAAGTTTTTTCACCTTCAACCGGAAAAACGAGCTGTTGAACTCGCTAAGTCTAAAGCTCATGATGTGGCTAAAAAAATGAATCAAGGTATCGTTATTGCTGCTGATACTATGGTCGTTTTTGATGGTAGAGTTTTAGATAAACCGAGTGATAATTTAGAGGCAAAAGAAATGTTGGCAACTCTCAGCGGTAATAAGCATAAAGTTATTACAGGATTGGCACTTGTAAATGTGACTGATAAAATAACCTTGAGTGATAGTGCAGTGACAGATGTTTGGTTTCGTCAACTTAAATCTTTTGAGATCGATAACTATATTAGTACTGATGAACCAGCTGATAAAGCTGGCGCTTATGGAATTCAAGGTCTAGGGGCTCTATTTGTAGATAAAATTAACGGTTGTTATTATAATGTGGTTGGTCTTCCTTTAGCTGTACTGACTAAAATGTTAGAAGCATTTGGGGTACAAGTGTTAACAGGAAATTAAAATAAACCTTTTGAGGTGACTACTGTGGTGAAAAAATCATACCGGACAATTAAATCTCTCCCGGAATATGATCGGCCTAGGGAGAGATTTTTTAAACTGGGATCAGAAGCAGTATCTGATCGTGAATTGATTGCTATTATTTTGAGTACAGGTACTAAAAAAATATCAGCATTAGAGTTAGCTGATCATATTTTAACAGAATTTAATAGTATATCAGAATTAATGAATGTAACTGTTCAAGAGCTGTGTCAATTGCAAGGAGTCGGTAAAGCCAAAGCTGTAAAGATAAAAGCTGCTCTCGAGTTGTCTAGCCGATGTTTAAGTCGTGAATTATCTAAGACTGAGAAAGTTACCGGACCTGAAGATGTTAATAAATTATTAAAATTCAAATTTCAGCATGAGTCCCGTGAACACTTTTATCTAATGTTATTGAACACGAAAAATTTACTGATTAGAATAGAACCTATCTCTATCGGAAGTTTAAACTCCACCATTGTTCATCCACGAGAAGTATTTAGACCCGCTGTAAGAGCTTCTGCCTCTGGTGTAATATTAATTCACAATCATCCTAGTGGAGATCCCGCCCCCAGTACAGATGATTTAGAATTAACTGACAGACTTGTTTCAGTAGGAGAAATGATAGGTATAAACGTTCTTGACCATGTTATAATAGGAACTGAGGATTTCTTCAGTTTTTCCAGAGAAAATTATTTATGACAAATCCTACCTATTGCTATTTTTGAGCCATGATTGGTATAATTTAAGATAGTCAAGAGGTGAACAAAATCGGATTAGTATAAACTGTTATAATATTAATTACTTTCCCCGAAAGGAGCTTGAATATGAAATTTGTGGCAAATTACTTTTCTAAAGATATCGGTATTGATTTAGGAACGGCAAATACACTAGTATATGTCAAAGGAAGAGATGTGGTACTACGGGAGCCTTCTGTAGTAGCTATCAGAAAGGATAATGGTGAAATTTTAGCAGTAGGTACAGAGGCTAAAAATATGATAGGCAGAACGCCTGGTAATATAGTAGCTATTAGACCTATGAAAGATGGAGTTATAGCAGATTTTGACGTGACTCAAACCATGCTCAGGCATTTTATAAGTAAGGCATACAAGAGAAAAACTGTATTTAGACCTAGAGTTATGGTATGTGTTCCTTCAGGGGTAACTGAAGTAGAGAAAAGAGCTGTTTTAGATGCCACTAATCACGCCGGTTCTCGTGAAGCTCATTTGATTGAGGAACCCATGGCTGCTGCCATTGGAGCAGGGCTTCCTGTGGAAGAGCCTACAGGGAGCATGGTAGTAGATATAGGTGGGGGGACTACAGAAGTGGCTATTATATCTTTGGGTGGCATTGTTACTTCTAAATCAATTAGATTAGGTGGAGATGAGATTGATGAGTCCATAGTTCACTATATTAAGAAAAAATATAATTTAATGATTGGAGATCGTACTGCTGAAGAGATTAAAATAAATGTTGGGAGTGCTTATTTAGAAGAGAACTCACATATGGAGATAAGGGGGAGAGACTTAATATCTGGATTACCCAAGCACCAAATTATTACAGCTGAGGAGATCTACTCAGCATTAGAAGAACCAGTTTCTAACATTGTGGAGACGATCAAATTAACTTTAGAGCAAACACCACCGGAATTGTCTTCTGATGTTATGGACAAGGGCATTGTGCTTACAGGTGGAGGTAGCTTACTTCACGGACTAGATAAATTAGTGGCCCAGGAGACGGGAATGCCTGTAGTCATTGCTGAGAAGCCTCTTGATTGTGTGGTTATTGGTACGGGTAAAGCATTAAATCAATTGGATTTATTGAAAAGAGTCACCATAACTTCAAAAAAGATTAGTTAGGAGTGACGGAGTTTGTTTGCTCCCTTTAGAAAATATCAGAAAGCCATAGGCCTGGTAGTAGTAGTTATACTATTACTTATGACTATGGGTGTGACAAGTCAAGATAGAGAATCTCCTTCGTTTTTTGAGCAGGCTGTTATAGAGGTTACTACCCCTGTTCAAGGAATTATCAGTGGTATAGGCGGCCGAATACAGGCTGCCTATAACTTTATTACTGAATTACAGGAATTGAGTGAAGAAAATCGTGAGTTAAGGAATAAACTAGACGAATACCAACGTTTAGAAGCAGACAAAGAAGAATTTTACCAGGAAAATCAGCGTTTAAGGAGTATGTTGGGATTTAAAGAAAGAGAAGAATATGATCTTGAACCTGCTAAAGTAGTAGGAAGATCTTCCGATGACTGGAATAGAACTATCATGATAAATAAAGGTAAGAATGACGGAGTAGAGCATAATATGCCGGTTATTACAGATAGAGGTCTAGTGGGACGGATAACTTCTGTCAGTAATTCTTCAAGTAAAGTGTTGTTATTAATTGATCCCGATAGTGCGGTCACTGGTCTAGTACAAAATTCAAGGGAGATGGGTATTGTAGAAGGGAAAGACGATCTGAGTTCAGAATTACAGATGATTAACCTTCCACAAGATGCAGAATTGAACCAAGGGGATCAAGTGGTGTCTTCTGGTCTTGGTCCTGTATTTCCTAAAGGTTTAGTTATAGGAGAAATCATTGAACTTGAAGAAGAGATGAGTGGTTTTACAAATAAAGCTTTTATTGAGCCAGCTGTAAATTTTTCTCAATTAGAGGAAGTTTTCTTAGTAAAGGGAGGCGGTCCGACGATTGAAGAGGACGAACTAGAAGAATTAGAAGACTTACCTGAAAGTTTTGATGAGATGGAACAGGAAAATGATGAGGACGAAATCGACGAAAATCACGATGATGAAGAGTTGAATGAGGAAGATGGGATGGAAGAATGAAACACTTATATTTTTTCTTGGTAGTTACTTTAATAAATGTATTGCGTATGGGAACTGGTGTTTATTTAGAAATACCTAATTTTGTCCTAATATTGTTATTTATATATGCAGTTGGAATGGGGAGAGTAGCTGGTGGTATTATGGCTCTTTCTGTGGGGCTAGTAGAAGATGCGATGATCGGCAGAGCTGTTGGTATTTACGCTGCTTCCTATCTGATTGTTGTGTACTTGGCTGCTTACTTAGCTTCATATAAGGCCATTTCGAAAAATTTAGTTAACTTGTTTGTTTTGTTTCTTGTGGGTAGCGTATTATACGAATTGTTGTTTTGGTTTTTTACTGAATTGATATTTGAACCGGGAGGATCATTTGTAACTATTTTTGATCTACAGTTATTAATTATGGTGGTAATCCAAAGTGTGATCGGTATTATTCTGTATCCCTGGATTAGCAGATTATTGGCTAAAGGAGGATACTTGTTTAAGTATTGATTGATTTTGAGGTGGATATTAATATGAGTGAAGATAAAGTGCTTTTTAAGCGTATACAAGTTTTCTTGGTGATCACTGTTTTTTTCTGTGTCGTTTTAATGGCTCGCCTGGCATATTTGCAAATATTAGAAGGAGAGTATTATGAACAGGTATCTGAGGAAAACCGCATACGTCAGATTACCATAGACCCTCCTCGTGGTGAAATTTACAGTAGTGATGGTGAAACTCTTGCCAAAAACACACCTGGCTACACTGTGTCACTAATGGACGTAGGTGGGGAAGAAGAACAAGAAATAGTCTCTTTTCTAAGTGACTATTTAGAAATAGATAAAGAAGAAATTGAAGAACGTATTGAAGCGCAGCGCTTTCGGCAGTTTGAACCGATTCGTATTAAATCCGGTTTGAGTTATGATCAGGTAGCTCATCTAGCAGAGAAACGGACTGAATTGCCTGGTGTAATCTTAGAAATTCAACCCGATCGAGTCTATCCAAATGACAAAACTTTGGGACATGCTATCGGATATACTGGGGAGATTACAGGGAACCAATTGGATGATATGGAAGATAAAGGTTACCAACCTGGTGATGTTGTAGGGCAATCTGGAATAGAAGAAACGTATCAAGAAGAGTTGAAGGGTGAAGCAGGTACTAGACAAGTAGAAGTGAACAGATTTGGAAGGGTAATTAACAATATGGGAGAGGAAGAACCAGTTCCTGGCAATAACTTATATTTAACTATAGATTTAGAATTACAAGAATTTATGGCAGAAGTTTTGCAAGAGTCTTTAGACACTATTGAAGAAGAGGAAGATGATGAAGCTATCCAGGAACACTTGGGTGGTGCCTCTGCAGTGATAATGGATCCAGATAATGGTGAAATTTTATCCATGGTTAACCAACCTAAATATGATCCTAATACACTATATGAAAATTATTCAGACTTAATTGCTGATAATATGAATCCGCTTAGAAATCGTACTATTGAGGAGACTTATCCACCTGGCTCTACTTATAAAATGGTGACAGCTATAGCTGCTCTGGAAGAAGGTGAAGTTTCTCCTGATGAAAACATATTAGATGAAGGTGAATATTGGAATCCACCACATCCCCGAAATTTTCAAAATAGAGCTTTCGGTAATATTAATGTGGTGGATGCTTTGAGGTATTCTTCTAATGTTTTTTTCTCAGAGATGGGACATCGACTTGGAATAGATCTTCTATCTGATTGGAGTAGAAATTTCGGATTAGGAAATACTACGGGTTTACAAGACATAGAAGGTGAACAGAGCGGTACTGTAGCTGGATTAGAATTTAAGCGACAACACTTTCATGAGCCGGAACAGCAGGTTTGGTATCCAGGTGAGACGATTATAGCCGCGATGGGTCAGGGCTATCATACCTATACTCCTTTACAATTGGCTAATTACACTGCCATCCTGGCTAATCGAGGGACACATTATCGCCCTCATTTGGTGGAAAGAGTGACAGATCATAAAGGAAATACAGTGGAAGAACAGGAGTCAGAAGTACTGAATGAACTAGATGTGGATGAAAGTACTTGGGATGCAGTACTGGAAGGGATGAGACAAGTAGCTGAACCAGGTGGGACTGCAGCTTGGAAATTTGACGATCTGGACTTTGATGTTGGTTTAAAAACCGGATCTGCAGAAGTGACAGGCAAACCACCTCATGGATGGATGGTCGGCTTTGCTCCCTATGATGATCCTGAAATTGCTTTTAGTATTTTGTTGGAACACAGTGGAGGTTCTTCACGGGCGGTACCTGTGGCTAGAACTTTGGTAGACTATTACTTTGGTTATCTTGATGAAGATGAAAAAGACCCGTCAGAATTGGAATTAGACTCAGACCAGGGTCAGGAATATGTCGACGAATGATTCCGAGGGCTTAAAAGCCCTTTTTTTCTCGTTTTAGCAGGAAATTCTTCTGCTTGTTTAGAATAAATTAAGAACAAGTTGGTATAGAGTAAATCAGTTTGATTTATTTTGATGTTAAAGT
>CAZKUS010000001.1:7722-26707 GCA_964556025.1 uncultured Clostridia bacterium
GAATTAATTCAGGGGTGGTTGTAGTGATAAATAAGCAAGGTCAACCGGTGGAATTCAGAGGAACCAAGAAAGGATTAATGATAGTTTTAGATGGTAGTTGTCCTTTCGATCAGTTACTAGAAATCATGCATAGTAAACTGCAAGAATCAGATAAATTTTTTCAAGAAGGACAAGTTAAAGTTCAGGTAAAAAATAGGCGCTTAAATGTTAGTGAGCTCAATTTACTTTCCAGACTGTTTTCTGAAGAAACTAATCTGGAATTAGGTGAAATAATATCTGATTCAGGTGAAGTTTTAGTCAGTTTTCCTTCTACATATCAGAAAGAATTAGGGACTAATGAATTTGTCGATTATCGTATAAACAACAGTTTAGTAATAAGAAAAACTTTGCGATCCGGTCAAAAAGTGGAATTTCCAGGCAGTATAATTGTGATAGGTAATGTTAATCCAGGTGCAGAACTGATTGCTGTTGGGGATATTATAGTGTTTGGTGAATTAAAAGGGACATGTCATGCGGGGGTAGACGGCGATGTAGAAGCGTCTATTATGGCACTGAAATTGATGGCGAATCAGCTCAGAATAGCTGATATAGTTTCAAGAGCTCCCGATGAATTTTACCAAATTCCCAATCAACCAGAACGTGCTTTTGTTAGTGGTAATCAAATAGTGGTAGAAGATGTAGAACCTAAAAATTTAACGGATAAGATGTAAGGAGGGTTATTTATGGGAGAAGTAATAGTAGTTACGAGCGGTAAAGGTGGTGTAGGTAAAACTACCACAGTAGCCAATGTGGGAACAGGTTTGGCTCTCAAAGATAAAAGTGTAGTTCTTTTGGATGCTGACATTGGTTTACGGAATTTAGATGTAATTATGGGATTAGAGAACAGAATTGTCTATGATATTGTAGATATAACTGAAGGACGAGCTAAACTAAATCAAGCGCTAATCAAGGATAAACGATTTTCTGACTTGTATTTATTACCTGCGGCACAGACTAAAGATAAAACAGCTATTACACCGGATGAAATGAGGACTTTATGCGGGGAATTAAAAGATAAATTTGACTATGTAATTATAGACTCACCTGCGGGAATTGAACAAGGTTTTCAAAATGCCATGGCTGGTGCTGATAAGGCTATAGTAATTACTACTCCTGAAGTTACAGCTGCCAGAGATGCTGATCGGATTATTGGGTTGTTAGAGGCTGAAGAGATTAATGATCATAAATTGATAATAAATAGAATAAAACCTGAGATGGTACACAGACAGGATATGCTGGATATTGATGATATAATCGGGTTGCTTTCTATTGAATTATTGGGTGTTGTTCCTGATGATGAGGAGGTAATTGTTTCAACTAATAGAGGGGAACCTCTGGCAAATCAAAATGGAAAAAAGGCTACTAGAGCTTACCACAACATTACTAGAAGATTGTTGGGAGAAAAGGTCCCGTTAATGACAATGGAGGACAATAATGGGATTATGACTAAACTGAAAAAATTTATGGGGCTCGCAAATTAATTTAAGAATACAGGGGGAAAAAATATGTTGAGAAAAAACAAGAGTAAAGATGTGGCCAAAGATAGGTTGAGACTTTTACTAGTTCATGATAGAGCTAATTTATCTCCAGAACTACTACAAGAAGTAAAACAGGAAATAATCCAAGTTATTAATAAATATATGGAAATCGACGAAGAATCTAGTGAGGTAAATTTAACCAGAGGTAGAAATTCTGCTCAACTGGAAGCCAATATGATGGTAAAGAATATTAAGCGGCCCGACTAATCATATCTTTTCATATATGGGTTAGTGGTATATAATAGAGGGAAACTAGGAATGGGGCGCTTAGAGCATGTTTGACAGGAAATTATTGAGAAATTTCGACTATACTTTGCTTATTACTGCTTTATTAATATCTGTTGTAGGTGTTGTGATCATTACTAGTGCAACTCAAATTAACCCCACTGGTGACCAATATTATTATACTGTTAGACAATCAGCTTATATTGTGGTTGGGGTTTTTGTGATGTTAGGCGCCATTAGCATAGATTATCACAGTATACTGAGGATGGCTAGACCTTTGTACGTACTTAATCTGATTTTGTTATCAGCAGTTTTTGTACCTTTTTTAGGTAGAGCGGCTGGTGGAGAGGCACAAAGGTGGTTGAGTCTAGGTATTATAGATATACAACCTGCTGAGTTCGCCAAATTAATAGTGATCATAACACTAACTAAGTATCTGGTAGATCATAAGGATGGTATTAACGATATTTATGATTTGATTCCCCCTATTTTACATGTGGCAGTTCCGGTGGGAATGATTTTTCTACAACCGGATTTAGGTACTGCTATGGTTTTCGTGGCACTACTTTTTGGCATTATGTTTTTTGCGAAAGTTAACATAAAGTACTTAGTTTATTTAGTGGGCACTGGTTTGTTAGTGGGAATCCCATCAATGTGGCTTTTATTACATGATTATCAAAGAGAACGGCTATTGGTTTTCTTGAACCCTTCCAATATAGACCCGTTAGGTGATGGTTTCCATTTATGGCAATCCATGGTTGCAATTGGTTCAGGAGGGATAACTGGTAAGGGACTGTTTCAGGGAACTCAAAACAAGTTAGAGTTTTTACCAGAAGCTCATACAGATTTTGTTTTTTCTGTGATAGGTGAAGAACTAGGGCTAATAGGAGCTATAGCTGTTATTATACTGTTTTTAGTGTTAATATATCGAATACTAAAAATAGCTTATGTGGCGAAAGACCTTTACGGAACTGTATTATGTGGAGGTATAGCCACTATGTTTTTGTTTCAAATGTTAATAAATATTGGTATGACTGTAAGTATGATGCCGGTAACTGGTCTCCCGCTGCCTTTTATCAGCTATGGCGGTAGTTCTTATCTGATGAACATGATGGCCATAGGTTTAGTTATAAATGTGGGCATGAGACGTCATAAAATTATGTTTTAGACTATGCAAAATTGAAAAACTTTACTCGACATTAACCCTCTCACTCAAAAGTGAGGGGGTTTTATGTATTTTTTTAATGGTTCGGTTAAAGTTAAATGTTGATAGCAACATTTAACTTTAACACAAGTCTAAATTTTACAGAGTTGGAAACGTTACAGTAAATTTAGTTAAAATATCATAAATATTTAAATAGTATATATAAATATAGGTAGAAGGTGAAATTAAAGGACGGTGACAAGCTATGGGAATTTGGTCAGAACAGATGCGTAAAAAAACTAGAAAGTCGTCCAAACCTCAAATCAGACGATACCGAAGTAAATTTGCAAACAGTATAGATTCGAGATCTAAAACAAAACAGAAACAGAAACATAACCAGTCAATACCGGCAAAGTTGTTTTGGGAATTACATCGAGATTTACCTCGTAAAGTAATAATATCAGTTATAGCTATATTAATGATTTATTTTACATCCCAGATAAATCAGGGTTGGTCACAACAAGTAATGGAATTTTTATATCGTGTTACCACACAACAACCCGATTACACCGAATTGATTAGTGAATTTCAAGACAGGGAGTTTTTAGATGAAATAGAGATTTTGCCAGTAATTAATGATCATGAAAAAGATATATTTGATTGGAAAAATAATTGAATTTGATGAATTTAGGTGATGTGATTGAAAATAAGAATTCATTGGACTCTACTTTTGTTTGGTATTGTTTACTTTCTTTCTGGATTTTTACTTGAGATACTAATTTTTTTCTTACTGGTGTCTTTGCATGAAATGGCGCACTTAGCTGTGGCATTAAGTTACGGGTTACAAGCTGAAGAGACTGTAATATATCCATTCGGTGGCAGAGCGCGTATAAGCAGTCTTGTGGAAGAAGATCCTATTAAAGAGTTTCGCATAGCGTTAGCAGGACCTATGCTAAATATTTTTTTGGCAATAATGGGAGCCGCTTTGTACCAACAACCAGATCTCCCGATTCCCGAAAGCCTTATCGTCTTTTTCATAAGAGCTAATTTAATGCTAGCATTATTCAATTTACTACCAGGCCTTCCCTTAGATGGTGGCAGGATACTGCGCTCTATTTTAGTTAAAAAATATAGCTTTAAAGAATCTACAGATTATGCTTGCCAAGGGGGCAAACTTGCTGGGATATTACTTTGTATATTAGGGATAGCGCTAGGTGTGTTCTGGCAGTATTATAATATCAGCTTTTTTTTAGTGGGTATTTTTATATTTATTATGGCAGCTAGAGAGCAGAAAGAAGCTGCCTATTTGTATTTTAGACATCTGACTAGAAAAAGACAATTATTGCAGCATCAAGGTGCAGCAGTATGTGAAACTTTAATAGCTTTTGAACATACTACCCTCGAGGAAATTACTGCTTTGTTTAGGCCTAAAAAATATCATATATTACATGTAATAGATACAAATTGGCAGCGAAAAGCTATTATAGGTGAAAAAGAAATAATTAATGCCTTGCTTACTCGTGGTGGTAATGAAAGGGTTGGTAGTCTTTTATCCTCTGATTAAATGGCTTGTTTAAAGTTGAATGTTGATGGCAATAAACTTCTTGATTGAACGGATTATAATGAACTGTTGGCTATAAACTTTTGCAGTCAGGGTTGAACTAAGTTACAATAATTGTAGCAGTATGAATGGAATCAAACTTTATAAATTGATAACACCTCCATTGTGAGAAGGAGAGATAATATGACAACAACTAGCATAACTTTTGAAGAATTGGAGCAGATACTCCTTAATGTAGAAAAACCGGGTAGATATATTGGGAACGAACAAAACCGCGTTGTAAAAGAATGGCAAGATAAACTCAGTTTAGCTCTGGTATTTCCAGATATTTACGAAATAGGTATGAGTAATTTAGGTTTGAAAATACTCTATCATAATGTGAACAAATTAGACTGGGCCTTAGCTGAACGTGCTTTTACACCTTGGGTAGATATGGAAGCAGAGATGAGAAGAGAAGGCATACCATTGTATTCTTTAGAAACTTATACTCCTTTGAAACAGTTCGATATAGTAGGTTTTACCCTTCAATATGAGCTAAGCTATACAAATATTTTAAACACTTTAGATTTAGCGGGGATAGCTGTCCTTAGCAGCGAACGTGGAGAAGAAGATCCGATCATTATAGCAGGTGGCCCTAATGCTTTTACCCCAGAACCATTGGCAGATTATATAGACGTTTTCGTAGTTGGTGAAGGCGAAGTGGTTGTGATGGATCTACTGGAAAAGGTACAGGTTATGAAAGAATGGGGTCTTAGCAGAGAAAAATTGTTATTTGAAATGGCAAAAATAGTAGGTGTATATGTTCCTTCATTATACGAAGAAAAACGCACCGAAGCAGATGAATATTTCAAATTGGAACCTAAATATTCCATAGTCCCCGAACGTATTTCCAAACGACTGGTAAAAGACCTAAATAAAATAGATTTTCCTACAGATGTCATTGTACCTAATATTGAAATTGTTCACGACAGGGCGTTTATGGAATTGTTCAGAGGATGTTCGAGAGGGTGCAGGTTTTGTCAAGCGGGTATAATATACAGGCCTCCTAGAGCTAGATCGCAAAAAAACATTTTAAAAATGTCACAACAATTGATTGAGAATACTGGATATGATGAACTGTCACTTACATCTCTGTCTACCTCCGATTATCCAGGTATAAGTGGTTTATTAGATAAAATTAATGACTGTTTTCATAATAGTGTCAGCCTATCATTACCGTCTCTTAGAGCTGATTCTTTTTCAGTTGGCTTAGCCAATAAGGTGCAGGAAGGCAAAAAAACGGGTCTGACTTTTGCTCCGGAGGCGGGAAGTCAACGTTTAAGAGATGTTATTAATAAACAAGTAAATGAAGAAAATTTGATGGAAGCAGCCCGAGCGGCTTTTGAACAAGGTTGGGATAAAATCAAGTTGTACTTTATGGTCGGTTTGCCAACAGAAACTTATGAAGATTTGGATGGAATAGTGGATTTAGCATATAAACTCATTGATCTATATAAACAAGTCACTGGTAAGAAAAAATTAAAACTAAATATCGGCACGTCTACTTTTGTGCCTAAACCACATACTCCATTTCAATGGATAGGGCAAATTGATCGTGAAGAAGTGCACAGACGGCAAGAATATTTAAAACGAAAAATGAAACATCCTGCAATTAATTACAACTGGAATGATCCGAAACCTAGCTTTTTAGAAGCTTGTCTAGCAAAAGGGGATAGATGTGTGGGTAAAGCTATATATTATGCTTATCTAGATGGGGCTAAATTCGATGGCTGGGATGATCAATTTGATTTCCAAGCTTGGATGCAATCCTTTGAACAGGTGGGGATCGATCCACAGGAATATGTAAATAAAGACATTGAGTTAGATGCCCCTGTACCGTGGCAGCATATTGATTCGGGAATTACCAAAGAATTTTTACAACGGGAGTATCATAACGCTTTTGCTGAAGATATCACTGGTGATTGCAGATTTAGTAATGATGGCTGTAACTTTTGTAAAATCTGCTTTGATAAAGTTATCGATCTTCCCAAGAAAGGTTGGATAAAGCAGTGAAACTGTGGTTTAAATTTAGTAAAAGTGATAAAATGAAATACATTTCATATCTAGACTTGTTGCGAGTTCTATCTAGAGGTGTTATAAGAGCAGGACTAACTCCTGCTCTGAGCCAAGGATATAATCCTCAACCTAAAATTTCCTTTGCTCATCCCCTCCCTTTGGGTGTATCGGTTGCCAAAGATTATGGTGAAATGGAATTAACCGAAACTGAATTAGACTTTACCCAAATAACCGGAAAAATTAATGAGCATCTACCTTCGGGATTTGAATTATTAGAAATTAAATCTCCAATTGTAGAAAAACCACCTAAATTAATGTCTCTAGTTGACGCCTCGGCTTATGAATTTGATTGTTCAGTTTTGATTGGTCCTGAAGATTTGCAAAATAAATTGAATAAATTAACACAAGTAAAAGAGATCTCCATTACTAAATGGCATAAGAAAAAAAAGAAATACGTGGAAAAAGATTTAAAACCTCTAATTTACTATCTTAAAAGTACCGAAAATGGTTTTAAATGTATAGTCCAATCGGGGAGTCGGGGTAATTTACGTCCTGATGATTTAGCAGCAGCTCTTTTTCAAGACCAAAATGCTCTGCATAAAATCAGATGTATTAGAACAGAAGTTTATTGTCTTCAAGGGAATATACAAATTATAGACAGCTTATACCCACTATGGAACTGGGATGAGATTGACAATAATACAGAGACATGATAAGATACTAGTGTTATAGAATTGAGTGCTTCTGCACTTAAACCGCTCGGAATGGGTACAAACCTTTTAGGGACCTGATTCCGGCGAGTCTTACGAGCAGGGGGTGTAAATATGTATGCTGTAATTGAAACCGGTGGCAAACAGTACAAAGTTTTAGAAGGTGATGTTTTAGAAGTTGAAATGTTGAACCAAGATGAGCAAGAACAAGTTGTTTTTGACAAAGTTATGTTGGTTAAAGACGGAGAACAAGTTCGAGTAGGAACGCCAACTGTAGATGATGCAAAAGTTGAAGGCACTGTACTTGGACATGGTAAAGGAGATAAAATAACTGTGTTTAAGTACAAACCAAAAAAGAACTACCGTAGAAAACAAGGCCACCGTCAACCTTATTCCAAAGTTAAAATCGACAAAATCTCTGTAAATGGTTAGCATAAACAATGGTTGAAATAATTGTTTTTAGGGAAAATGGCAAAATTGTCGGATTTAAAGTGAGTGGTCACGCTAATTTTGCTGATGAAGGTGAAGATATTGTGTGTGCTGCTATCTCTGCTTTAGGATTGACTGGCGTTTTTGCAACTGAAAAATTGTGCCAATTACAAGAGCAAATGGTTGAGCCTGATAAAGGCCAACTGATTTTGGAAGTACCATCAAATTTGAATGAAGAACAACAGCGCACTGCTGAAACCGTTATAGAAACTGTTGTAATCGGTATGTACGCTACGGCGAAAAATTATCCGGAATATGTAAGTATTTACGATGAAGGGGGGGAATACACATGGAAATGAAAATGAATCTTCAATTGTTCGCCCAGAAAAAGGGTGTTGGAAGTTCAAAAAACGGCAGAGACAGCATCAGTAAACGTTTGGGAGTTAAAAAACACGGTGGACAAGAAGTTAATGCTGGAAATATTATTGTTCGACAACGAGGAACAAAATTTCGTCCAGGAGAAAATGTAGGTATTGGAAAAGACGATACTTTATTTGCCAAAGCGGACGGTGTTGTAACATTCGAACGAGTAGGCAAGAAAAAGAAACGGGTTTGTGTTTACCCCGAACCTGTAATGGCGGATTAATATACCTCCCATGAAAGCTGCCAATCTTTGGATTGGTAGCTTTTTAATATAGGTTAGTTATTAAATAATTTAGTTTTTAAGATCGGGTAATAACTTCATGGTTGGGGGGACAAGCTAGTGAATGAAAAATTTCATTACAGACAGGTAATTATATTATTGTTTGGTGTTTTTATCACCTTTATTATTCCTCTAGCGGCAAAACTTGTCAGTCCCTGGTTGTTAATATTGACACCTGTTTTGGTTGTGTACTGGATATGGGGTATAAAACACCTATTTTACTATCTCAAATATCAATTGAATGAATCAATGAGTGACTGTAAAGAATCTTGTCGTGATGAGATTGTTGGCTGTATTAGACAAATTAGACACAAACAAATCAATCATTTTCAAATAGCTTACAGTTTGGCGCAATTATCCCAAGACCATCGTTTGCTTAAAAATATGGAGATAATAAAAGATCATAACCAAGTTTATGGTGAAATTATTAAAATAAACAATTACGAACTGTTTATTTTCTTTTTAAAACAGTATATACATGGGATAGAAAAAAATCATAATTTTCATTTTAAAAATAATGTCGATTTGCGGCTCAAACCTAAACAAGGAGAACAAGTTACAACTTTTTTAACACAACTTTGCAATTTGATAGATTTATTAGGGCAAGATAAGTTTCAAGCAGAAATTGAGTGGACTCTGTCTGAAAATAATGATTGTTACATAATCGATTTTAAAATTATCACTAATCAAAGGCCTTGGGAAAACTTACCCGAAAGAGCCTGGAAAGACTTGGACAATTGTGCTCATGAATCACAGTTGAAATTTAAATGCATTGATTCTGGAGATCAGTTTCAGGCCCAACTATCAATTCTAAAGTTAACATAAATATTAACACGTAAATGTAACTCGAGAGTGGTTTGTCATAAATAATTTCGTGTAAGGAGTAGTTGAATATGTTTGTAGATAGAGTTAAAATATTTGTAAAAGGTGGAGATGGTGGTAACGGAATCGTAGCTTTTAGAAGGGAAAAGTATGTTCCCGATGGAGGCCCTAGTGGGGGCGATGGCGGAAAAGGCGGGGATGTTATTTTTCAAGTCGATTCAGGTCTAAAGTCACTTATGGATTACAGATATAATATTCATATTAAGGCGGAAAGAGGAGAACATGGAAGTGGTAGTAATCAACACGGTAGATCAGGGCAAGATAAAGTTGTTCGTGTTCCTCCTGGGACAGTAATAAAAGATGCAGAAACAGGTCAAGTCGCAACAGATTTGGTCCAGGCTGGTGAAACCTATACTGTTGTCAGCGGAGGTCGAGGAGGTAAAGGGAATGCTAGATTTGCCAATGCAAGAAATAAAGCTCCTAAATTCAGTGAAGAAGGTCAAGCAGGAGAAGAAAACTGGCTAGTACTGGAGTTAAAAGTATTAGCTGAAGTGGGTTTGATTGGGTACCCTAGTGTAGGAAAATCTACTTTATTAAGCCATGTGACAAAAGCTGCCCCTAAAGTTGCCGATTACCATTTCACTACGTTAAATCCCAATTTAGGTGTTGTAGAGCTAGACAAAGGAAGAAGGTTTGTTATGGCAGATATCCCCGGCTTAATTGAAGGTGCCCATGAAGGTCGTGGATTAGGGGATCAGTTTTTAAAACATATTGAAAGAACAAAACTGTTAGTTCATGTTGTCGATATTTCGGCACTTGAAGGTCGAAACCCTATAGATGATCTAAAAATGATAAATAGTGAGTTGCGTAATTATGATGCTAGAATTTTAGAGAAACCTCAAGTAATAGCTGCTAATAAAATGGATTTAGGAAATACTCCTGAAGAAAACCTAAAAAAACTCAGACATGAATTAACTAATAATACACAATTACAAGAATTAGATAATGTGCCTGTGTTTCCGATATCTGCCGTAACAGGTCATGGTTTGGAAGAAATGTTGTATTATATTGCAGATGAATTGGATGAGATACCTGATAAGTCAACCACTTATGACCATTTTTTAGGTATGGAGTCGAACTCTCAACAATCTACAAAAAACTCAGAACAAGAACAAGAACAAGAGGCTTTATTTACATTAAACGAAAATGGTAAAATTGAAGAGAGTTCCGTTTATCCAGACGTAGAACGACTTGGTGAAATATTTGTAGTTAAGCATAAAATATTGGAAAGATTAGTGGAACAAGTGGATATTTTTTCGGAGCAAGGACGGTTAACCTTTCAAGAAAAAGCCGATGAGTTTGAATTGGAAGAAATCTTAAAAGACAAGGGCATACAACATGGTGATACAGTAAAAATTGGTGAGTTAGAGTTTGAATACATGGAATAAATAAGTTTGATAACTGTATTTACCACAAAAATGGGGGAGGAACATGAGTAAAATTAACACAAATGTAGAGAAAATTGGTATAATGGGTGGGACATTCGATCCTATTCATTTTGGCCATTTGTTGGTGGCAGAAGAAGCGAGACAAAAGTTCAATTTGGATCAGATAGTGTTCGTACCTGTAGGAATACCGCCACATAAATCCAATAAGAACATCACTTCTGCCTACCATCGATATATGATGACGTTTTTAGCTGCTAATGATCATCCTGATTTTTTTGTTAGTAATTTTGAAGTAGACCGAGATCAACCTGCTTATACTATAGAAACTCTAAGGTATTTTCGAGATCTGTACGATAAAAATACTGAACTGTATTTTATAACTGGTACTGATACTATTTTAGATTTATTAACATGGAAAGATTATCAGAAATTACCGGATTTGTGTGATTTTATTTGTGCAACACGACCTAATTTTTCGACTGAGGAACTAGAAACTAAAGTCTACAGTAAATTCCCGGAATTAAGGCAATATGTCCATTACTTAAATATACCTCTGATGGAAATTTCATCTACTGAAATACGTAACAAACGTAAAGATAATGAAAGTATTAAATTTATGGTTCCTAAAGAGGTAGAAAATTATATAGTTAAAGAAAATTTATTCAAGTAATATTTTAAAACTATCCTGTTGAATGGATTAGCTACTGCATTTTGCCCTCTGGCACCGATAAAATTGTATACCTTTGTATTGGGGAGGCTATTAATATTGAGGGAGCAGAGAAATACTTATCAATTATACTATTATTATTTTGAGCAAATGAAGCGGATTTTATCCCATGATAGGTTTAAACACTCCCAAAGAGTTATGGAGACATCTTTGAAATTGTCCGATCAATTTAAACTTGATCAAGATAAAGTGGCTCTTGCTGCTATTATCCATGATCGGGGCAAAGAGATAAATCATGAAGAACTACTGATTATAGCTGAAAAAGCAGGGGTTATTACAGATGAAAGCGAAAGACAAAACCCTGGTCTCTTACACGGTCCTGTAGGGGCTCAACTACTGTATGAAGAAGGAATGATTCAAGACCAAGATATACTCAAGGCTGTTCGCTATCATACCACTGGTCGTCCTGCCATGTCAGAACTGGAAATAATAATTTTTTTAGCTGATCTAATAGAACCGGGGAGAAATTACCCTAAAGTAGATGCGCTAAGGCAATTGAGCTGTGATAATCCTTTTGTGGCATTGTCTAAATCACTAGATTGGACCTTGGAATTTTTAATGAGAAAAACACGAGTAATTCATCCATTGACAGTTAAAACTAGAAATTATTATTTAAATTAATTCTTTAGTGCTTTATCTGTAATTGATATTATTTAGTCAAGTTTGGGAGGGCACGTTATGAGTGGTATGGACAATACTCGCAAAATCACTAAAAAAAATCGTAAAAAAAAGACAAAAATTAAAAAAAACCGGATTTTGGTGTTGGTCGTGTTAATTGTAATCTTTTTCTTTGTGGGTTTCGGTACTCGGTACATGATATCAGGAGGGACTTTACAGGCTGAATCCGATTGGGTTAACAAGTTAAGCTCTCAAGAGAGTTATGATTATAGAAATACCATGGTTAGTGTAATAGACAGGGAGAACAATATTTTAAAATATGTTTTGGTAATAAATCAGTCGGATCCAGACCAGCCTGAAGGACAGGAAATAAGTGCACTCTACATTCCAGGACAAACTTACTTTAATACACCAGGGAACGAAGTGGAAACATTAATGGAAAGTTATCATGAAGGAGCAGGCTCTCTTGTTAATATCACTGAAGACTACTTCGATTTAGTTGTTCACGATTATGTGCAATTGAGTCAATCCATCTTTGAACATCTTTCTACGCAATTAGAACTAGAACACGATATCGACCTCAATCAAGTCTCTACAACTGCTACTGAATTACTAGAAGCCGAGCTTGAAATGACGCAAGTGGAAAACAGCGAAGAATCGAGCCCAGAAAAAGAGGAAATTTCTCAACTCACTGATAACTTAGAAGAGAAGATTTGTGTTAATCTGGATGCTGTGATCAACTTTAGAAACCAAGTGGCAGATGAGTCAAGTATTTTAAATCGCCCGGCAATTCGCTCTTTTATAGGTGATAATCTGGTCACCAACTTAGATTGGGAAGAGTTGGATCAACTTGTTGAACAAGTACAACCAGAATTGGCAGAGGAGAATTTATCAGTTCATATGATGCCAGGTCAGGTTGAAGAAGTTGATGAACAACAATATTTAATACCTGATCATGATGAATTAGAAATGATAGTAGAACAAAATTTTCTAGAAGAGGTAGAGTACGAGGAACATGACGAAATTACAGTGGAAATTTTAGACGGATATGGTGATGAACGCGTAGTTGGTGAGATGGAAAATCTACTGGAAGAAAAAGGTTTTCAAATTGTGGGAACTGGGGAAGCAGATAGTTTTGATTATAGATCAACCCAAGTTATTTCAAGGACAGACTCTATAGACGCAGCTAGACAAGTTGCTTTAGAAGTAGAAGGGGCTGATTTATTGCAAGAACGAGAACAGGATTCAGAAGTGATGGTAACAGTTATTATAGGGGAAAATTATTCAAAGTATAATGAAGAAGATAATAGTGAATAGGAGGGATCTTGTTTGGCAGAAGATTCTTTGCAGCTCGCAAAACAGATAGCAGAACAACTAGATAATTACAAAGGTGACGATATTATAATCTTACAAATTAAAGAGATTACTTTAGTGGCTGATTATTTTATTTTGGTAACAGGAACTAGTACGACACATATTAAATCATTAGCAGATAACTTGGTTTATGAATTAAAACAGCAAGGAATGTCTCCACTACATCAAGAAGGAATGTCAGAAGGTAACTGGATTTTGATCGATTATGATTCTGTTATAGTTCATGTATTTTTGGAAGAAACAAGGGAATTTTATAATTTGGAACGCTTATGGGGAGAAGCTGAAGAGATCAGTTGGTAAAGTTTTATAGTTGCCTTTGTGTTAGTAGAATTTTAAGTTTGAATTTTAAGTTTTGATTGACACTATTACAAGAATTTTATATAATAATAAAAAACTGAAGTTAGTATTACGTTAACAATATGCAAAAGCTATGAAAGAGTCTAGTAATCGAGCTAGGATTCAGAGAGCCGGTGGTTGGTGCGAATCGGTACCCAAACTCGATGAACTCCCTCTGGAGCTGAAAGGTGAAAGGCGGGAAGCTAATTAGCCGGACCGGTTTTTTGGCCGTTATTATTATGAGCGGACCTCCATGGAGGTCAATTTGGGTGGTACCACGGGAAAAACTTCTCGTCCCTTTGGGATGGAGAAGTTTTTTTATTTGTAGCTGTTACTTGGCTTAAGTCTCCTATTTACTCATTAAGATGTATTATCAAAACCGCAAAATACGTTCAATTGAAGGGTTAATTGCTATCAACATTCAACTTTAACTGAGTTAAATTAAAAAAAGTGTGAATAAATAACAGATTAAAATTTGTGAGGAGGGTTATTATGACTGAATATCGAGCCCGAGAAATTGAATCTAAATGGCAAAAAAGATGGGAATCTGAATTATCTTATGAAACTGAAATGGATCATCAACAAGAAAAATACTATGTGCTGGAAAT
Source organism: uncultured Clostridia bacterium (assembly GCA_964556025.1). Classification (GTDB taxonomy): domain Bacteria; phylum Bacillota; class Natranaerobiia; order Natranaerobiales; family Natranaerobiaceae; genus Natranaerobius. The sequence continues at coordinate 22,060 of CAZKUS010000001.1, forward strand.
GTTCCCATATCCATCGGGTAAATTGCATATGGGTCATATGAGAGTTTATTCTATTGGTGATGTATTAGCTAGATTTCAAAGGATGAGAGGATATAATGTATTACACCCTATGGGTTGGGATGCTTTTGGTCTTCCCGCTGAAAATGCGGCAATAGATAATCAAGATCTGCCTTCAAGATGGACATATGCAAATATAAGCAGTATGCGAGAACAATTACAAGCATTGGGAACTAGCTATGATTGGAACCGAGAAGTATCTACTTGTGCACCGGATTATTATAAATGGACCCAGTGGATGTTTTTACAGTTATATCACAATGATTTAGCTTACAAGAAAAAAGCTCCGGTTAACTGGTGCCCTGATTGCGAAACAGTACTTGCCAATGAACAAGTGGAAGATGGAAATTGTTGGCGGTGTGGATCTAGTGTAGAAGATAAGCATTTATCTCAGTGGTTTTTTAAGATTACTGATTATGCTAATCGATTAGATGCAGATTTGGAAGACTTGGAAGAATGGCCAGAACGAGTCAAACTAATGCAAAAAAACTGGATTGGGAAAAGTAATGGAGCTGAAATTGATTTTCCTGTAAAAAATTCTGATCAGAGTATTAGAGCTTTTACTACTAGACCTGATACCATTTTTGGTGCCACTTATATGGTATTATCACCAGAACATCCTTTGACTGAAGAACTGGTTCAGGGAACTGAACGAGAACAACAAGTTCAAGATTTTGTAAATCAGGTTGGGAATATGGCTAAATCAGACCGAGAGTCAGAGGAGTTGGAAAAAGAGGGAGTATTTACTGGCAAATATGCTGTCAATCCCATGACAGGCGAGGATATGCCTATCTTAGTTGGTAATTATGTATTAATGGAATACGGAACTGGTGCAATAATGGCAGTACCGGCCCATGATGAAAGGGACTTTAAATTTGCCTGTAAATATGGTTTGCCTATTAAGCAGGTGGTAATCCCAAAAGATGAAGCAGAAACTACAGATAAAGAGCAAAATCTTGACGAAGCTTTCACCGATTATGGTGTTTTGATTAATTCTCCAGGATACAATGGTATGTCTTCTGAACAGGCTATAGAAGAATTAACAAATTACTTTGAGCAAGAAAATATTGGAGCAGGTGTAACTACTTATAGATTAAGAGATTGGTTAGTATCTAGACAGAGGTACTGGGGAGCTCCTATTCCTATTGTTTATTGTGACAATTGTGGAATAGTTCCGGTACCGGAAGATGAACTTCCGGTACAACTACCGGAAGACGTGGATTTGACTAAAGGTAGTAGAAATGTTTTAGCTGATAGAGAGGATTTTGTTAAAACTCCATGTCCTAAATGTCAAGGTGATGCACAGAGAGAAACTGATACCATGGACACATTTGTATGTTCATCCTGGTATTTTATGAGATATACTAGTCCGGAAAACGATGAAGCACCTTTTGACCAGGACAGTTTGAATTACTGGATGCCGGTAGATCAGTATATTGGAGGTATTGAACACGCTGTACTCCATTTATTGTACGCGAGATTTTTTACCAAAGTCATGTATGACTTGGGCTATGCTCAGGTTAAGGAACCTTTTTCAAGACTATTAGCTCAAGGTATGGTAAATAAAGATGGAGCTAAAATGAGTAAATCCAAAGGGAATGTGGTATCTCCGGATGAAATTTTAAGGGACTACGGAGCCGATACAGGTAGATTGTTTATTCTATTTGCTGCCCCCCCTGAAAGGGACTTAGATTGGAATCAAGAAGGTGTAGAAGGTTGTTACAGATTCATTCAACGTATGTATCGATTAGTAGATGAATGTAAAGACATTTCTGTTGCAAAAGTACAGAAAGACCAATTTACCAAACAAGATAAAGATTACCATCGATTGATACATCAAACTATCAAAAAAGTAACTGAAGACATTTCTCAAAGATTTAATTTCAATACAGCCATTAGTGCAATTATGGAACTGGTGAATGCCACCAGTAAATTCAAGGATCAAAGTGAAAACCAAGCTTTGCTGCGTTATGGATTAGAACAAATAGTACTACTTTTAGCACCTTTTACTCCACATGTAACTGAAGAACTGTGGGAACAGTTAGGTAAAGAAGATAGTGTCCATTTACAATCATGGCTTCAGTACGAAGAAGAAGCTTTGGTAGCAGATGAAGTGGAAATGGTGGTACAGGTGAATGGTAAAGTAAGGGATCACATTACTGTTTCAGCAGATGCCTCTGAAGAAGACATTAAAGAATATGCTTTACAGCGCGAAAAAGTAAGCAAGTACACGGAAATTGGTGAAATTAAAAAAGTTATCGTTATTCCCAAAAAAATTGTAAATATAGTCTGTGCTTAATAAATTGTAGTTATATTTCGGCGCATCCTTTAACATTATCAGGATGCGCTTTTATATAGTATTTTGTAGATTGACCCTGGTACAAATTTGCTTGATCTGTTATAATTGCATTAGTGAAAAAATTATTTAGTTGTAATTATTTTTACTTATTGACCTGCGAAAAATCAGTTCGTGGAGAATTAATATTGTTTTAATTCGATTGTGATAATGATAACAGAAACAGGGGCAACAAAAATAAGTACATTATTAGCAATTATTTGTAATTTTAATGGAAGGCTGTGTTAAAGTTGAATGTTGATAGCTAAACTTTCCAATTTTAAATCCAATGTTTCGGGTTGGTACATCTAAAACTTCCAAACAATAGAATTACAGCTTCCTGATCACAAAATTCGTTCAATTGAAGAGTTCAGCTATTAACAATAGAATATAACAGAGCCTAAAGGAAAGAGAGTTTTAACTTTTTAGATGGGAGGGAAAAGGGTATGAAAGATAATCAGGGGTTTAAGCTCAAAAGACGACAATTTATTCAATCAGTAGCTGGTACGAGCTTACTAGCAGGTCTGACCTTATCATCCCCCAGTGTAGCTAAAGCTGGAGAAGGTAATCAAAATGCAGAATACGCTATGTTGGTGGACAAACACGAATGTGTCGGTTGTAATGCTTGTACTAGAGTTTGTGAAGAAGAATATGAACCTTCTGAAGGTATACGTCGTACTGAGATTCACAGATTTGAAGATGATGCTGGAGAAGAAATTTTTAAAAAACATGCTTGTCTGCATTGTAATGAAGCGAGCTGTCTTATGGCATGTCCCACAGGATCTATTTACAAGGATGACATTGGTTTAACTCAAATTGATGACAGTATTTGTGTTAATTGTGGTTACTGTGTGTCAGCATGTCCATTTAATGCCATTCAGTATGATCGTGAACAAGGAATTAACGAAAAATGTACCTTGTGTGCACCGCTCATTGAAGCGGGTAGTGAACCACTCTGTAAAACAGAATGTCCTGTAGAAGCTATTTATTTTGGCAGCAGAGAAGAAATGCTAGAACTTGGTGAAGAAAAAGTGGCTGATCTACAAGAGGAAGGTTATGACAATGCTAAATTATACGGAGACGAAGAATTTGACGGATTAGCAGTACTGGGTGTGTTAGCACATGAGCCGAAAAAGTATGAACTGCCGGAGAACCCAGAAGTTCCGTTACAGTTACGAGCATGGAATCAAATTCCTTTTGCTCCTGCATTTTTGGTAGTAGGTGGTGCGGCTATGGTATTTAATTTTCTACACACTAGAAAGATCAAAAATGAACTGACAGAGCCCGATGAAGATGAAGAATAAAGTGTTTGAGACTGAAATTAACTGTTAATGATTATTTTAGGGGGTGGAGAGTATGGAAGCTAAGACTTTTCCAGGTGGAGCGCATATTCCTCATTATAAGTTTACAGATGATAAACCGATTAAAGAAATGTCAATTCCTGAGGAAATAGTAATCCCTTTGATGCAGCATATAGGTGCTCCTTGCGAGCCGTTAGTGAAGGTCGGTGACAGAGTTGAAGTAGGACAAAAAGTTGGAGACTCAGAAGAATATATTTCGGCTCCAGTTCACTCAAGTGTGGCAGGCGAAGTAATAGCAATTGAAGAAAGACCGTACTTTGAAGGAGATGAAATAGAAAGTGTTGTTATAAAACCCGATAATGAGCAGCCGGAGTTTTCCGGAGAAGAACGGGATATAGCAGATATGTCACTGGAAGATATGAAAGAACGTATTAAAGAGGCTGGCGTAGTTGGCATGGGTGGAGCTGCTTTTCCTACTTATGTAAACATTAATCAGTCTAAACCAATTGACAGCTTGCTAATTAATGGAGCTGAATGTGAGCCTTTCTTAACATGTGATCACAGACAGATGGTTGAGCGCTCCGAAGAGTTAGTGACAGGAGCAGAAATATTAATGAAGATTATTGGGGCAAAAAATTGTTACTTTGGTATTGAAGAAAACAAACCTGATGCCATAGAGGCAGTTTCTAAGTTAACTAAAGATAAAGAAGGAATGGAAGTAGTTCCCCTTAAAGTAAAATATCCTCAAGGATACAAAGTAAGTGTTATTCATGCATGTACAGGTAGAGACGTTCCAAGGGGTGTTCGCTCTGCTGATTTAGGTTGTATTGTGAGAAATGTCGGTACTACTATAGCTACTTATGAAGCTGTCAAATACGGTAAACCCTTGATGGAGAGAGTAGTTACAGTTAGTGGTTACAATGTATCAGAAGCTGGTAATTACAATATTAAAATT
>CAZKUS010000002.1:0-25592 GCA_964556025.1 uncultured Clostridia bacterium
GCCTATGGTACTGGGAGCGCAAGCTCCTGGGAGAGTAGGTCTTCGCCGGGCTTTTAAATACTCCTCAGTAGCTCAGCGGTAGAGCGACCGGCTGTTAACCGGTAGGTCGCAGGTTCAAATCCTGCCTGGGGAGCCATTTTATGTTCAATTATTGTAAGCACTGTATTAAAAATAAAAAAGTAAAATTTTACAAAAAAATAGCTTAATAAATTGCTATTTTTTTGCTATACTAAGACCTGATGGGTCTTTTTTTATTTCAACTTGTTTTGAATATAGTCGAATTACATTTATATACTTATATTTAATTTTTAGGTGGTGTTGTATTCAGCTATCAACAACAGAATATAACAGCGCCTAAATGAAATTAACAAAGGGGAGATAAATATTCATAACTCGGAGATTAATTCGCAACTTTTGCAGGAAATAATAAATATGAATAAGGATTTGTGTCATCAAGGTAATTTGCCTACATATATACCTGCACTTACGAATGCAAGTAAAGAAAGTGCTGGAATATGTATAACTGATTTGCAAGGAAATATTTCTTGTTACGGAGATTATCAGACACCTTTCTCTATACAAAGCATTTCAAAAGTGATAACATTAACGATGGCACTAATTGATAATGGATTAGACAATGTGCTTAACAGAGTTGGAGTAGAACCTACTGAAGATAAATTTAATTCGATTTTGCCTTTGGAATTGAGTTCTGCTTATCCGCCGAACCCGATGATAAATGCAGGAGCGATAGTTACAACTTCTTTGATTAGAGGTAGAACATATGAGGAAAAAGTTGAAAGAATATTAGATTTTACCAGGAAATTAGCTGGTAACTTTAATATCTGTGTTGATGAAGATGTTTTTTTGTCTGAACGCCAGACTGGTGATAAAAATAGGTCATTAGCGTATTATTTAAAAGATGCAGATGTTCTTGTCGGAGACGTGGAAAATGTACTTGAAGTTTATTTTCGACATTGTTCTATTTCTGTGACAGCTGAAGATTTAAGTAAAATAGGATATGTTTTGGCTAATAATGGGAGAACATCAGAAGGAACAGAACTAATTCCTGCTAACATATGTAAAATAGTTAGAGCTGTTATGGCTATGAGTGGCTTATATGATGAATCTGGTACTTTTGCTGTTAGGGTAGGGATACCGGCTAAGAGCGGCGTAGGAGGTGGAATATTAGGAGTGGTACCCGGTAAAATGGGTATCGGTTTTTATGGTCCCGCTTTAAACAATAAAGGTACTAGTGTGGTGGGATTTAAAGTATTAGAAGATTTTATTTATCGTTTAGGTGGTAGTATATACTGATTGTTATTTAACTGGAGGTAGATTAGCGTGATTAAAGGAATCGGTACTGATATTATCGAAATTGACCGGTTAAGACGTGTTTATAATAAATTTACTAATAAATTTATTGATAAGATACTGACTGAGCGAGAGAAATCACGCATGGACTGTAAGAATAGTAATGAATACTTAGCCGGACGTTTCGTTTCTAAAGAGGCAGTAGCTAAAGCCTTAGGCACTGGTATCGGACAAGTAAATTGGAAAGACATAGAGATTCTAACTGCTGAAAATGGACAACCATATGTAGTACTGCACAATCAAGCTCAACAGATGGCAAATAGTATGAAAGTTGAACAAATATTTCTTTCCATTTCACATTCAAGAAGAAATGCTACTGCCACTACGATTTTGGAAACATCAACTGTTTGATTGATAATATTTAGTTTTTTAATTTCTTCTTGAGTCATTTGATATGTCACCTTTTTAGTCATAGTGACATTTTCACAGAACATTCTTAGGGTAATATATCACATAACAACTGTTAGTTGGTAAATTATTAATTGGTAAATTACTTGACAAAGTACAGAATAAAGTTTAAAATAAAACCAACCCTACCAAGAAGGTCGGGATTATTTTTGGACTAATACCCTAGTATAATAATCATGTTTTAGCTTGGAATTTTTGTATGATAATACTTGGCTGGTGTGACAATATATACAGGATAGAATTGAAAGGTGTGAATATACATGAAGCTATCCACTAAATCTGAATATGGAGTTAGAGCTCTTCTGCAATTAGCATGTAATTATAATTATGGCCTAGTTTCTTTGAGAGAAGTAAGTGATCGGGAAGATATCTCTTATCAGTATTTAGAACAAATTTTTCTCGATCTCAGACGCTATAACTTGGTAAAGAGTATTAGAGGGGCAAAAGGTGGATATGTTCTGGCTAGACCGCCTGATGAAATAACAGTGGGGGATATAGTGAAAGCTGTTGAAGGTCCCATAGCTCCTGTTAGTTGTGTAGAGAATCATGATCTCTTGGAGAGTGGTGATAGGCACACAAGTAGCTGTGATCGTTTCTCTATATGTGCACCCAGGGAAGTTTGGTTGGAGCTGAGAGATCGTATTAGTGAAGTTTTAGATGAATTTACTTTACAAGATTTAGTTAAGAATGAGAAAAAGCCTGAAACGATTAGGGGGGAACAAGATGACTGATAATATTTATTTGGACCATGGTGCGACAACACCGATAAGACCAGAAGTTTTTGAGGAAATGTCACCCTATTTGCAAAATCTGTTTGGAAATCCTTCAAGTATACACAGTTTTGGTAGAGAAGCACGCAAGGCGGTAGATGAAGCTAGAGAACGAGTAGCCAACGCTATTAATGCCAAACCTGATGAAATGATTTTTACCTCAGGAGGAACTGAGGCTGATAATATTGCTATTCAAGGGACTGCAGAAAAATTGGCTGATAAAGGCAACCATATTATAACTAGTCAAATTGAACATCATGCAGTTCTGGATACTTGTGAGGAATTAGAGAAAAAGGGATATGAGGTCACATATTTACCAGTAGACGAGTATGGACTAGTTTCTCCTGAAAATTTACAGGCAGCTTTGAGAGACGATACTATTTTGGTGACCATTATGCACGGCAATAACGAGGTTGGCACCATTCAGCCCATTAAAGAGTTAGCAGAAATTGCTCACGAGAAAAATATTGCATTTCACACTGATGCTGTGCAAACTGTGGGAAATATACCCGTAGATGTGAAAGAGTTAGATATAGATATGTTGGCTTTATCTGCACACAAATTTTACGGTCCTAAGGGTATTGGTGTATTATACGTTAAAAAAGGTACTAAACTATCGCGTATAATGCACGGAGGTGCCCAGGAGCGCAAAATCAGACCAGGAACTGAAAATATGCCGGGAATTATAGGTTTGGGAAAAGCTATTGAGCTGGCAGTGGAAGAAGTAGAAACGAAATCATTTCAAATACAAAAGTTAAGAGATAAATTGATAGCCGGGCTTTTAGAAATAGAAGACAGCCGTTTAAATGGACATCCTAAACATAGATTACCTAATAATGTCAATATCAGCTTTGAATATATCGAAGGAGAGTCACTGCTTCTCAACCTGGATATGAAAGGTATTGCTGCTTCTAGCGGTTCAGCTTGTACCTCAGGGTCATTAGATCCGTCTCATGTGTTAATGGCCATGGGATTGAGTCATCAAACTGCTCATGGTTCACTTCGGCTGACGTTGGGCAGAGATAATACAGAAGAAGAGATCGATTATGTAATTGAAACTATACCTGAAATAGTCAATAGATTGAGAGAAATGTCGTCTATTTGGAAAGGTAAAGAGGTAAATTACAGTAACTAACTGGAGGGATATATATGTACAGTGAAAAAGTTATGGATCATTTTCAAAATCCGAGAAATGTGGGAGAAGTAGAAAATCCCGATGGTATTGGTGAAGTAGGTAATGTGACATGTGGAGATATTATGAGAATTACTATTAAAGTAGATAAAGATGAACAGATAGAAGATATTAAGTTTAAAACTTTTGGATGTGGAGCAGCTATAGCTACTAGTAGTATGGTTACAGAACTGGCTAAAGAGAAGCATATTAATGAGGCATTGGAAATTAGAAATAAAGATGTTGCTGAAGAATTGGACGGTCTACCCAAAAACAAGCTTCACTGTTCTAACTTGGCGGCAGATGCCCTTTATAAGGCAGTGAAAAACTATCTAGGCGAAGATGAAGAGGTCCCAAGCGATCATGAAGAAGAGCATTCAGAATGAAATTGAAGTTTTATTGCCATCAACAACAAAATCTAACAACGCCAAACAGAAAAGATGATATTATTCAATAAACGATTTAAAAGTCCTGAAAGGAAGGGACTTTTATTTTTTTAGAGAAATAGTTAACAATAATAGGAGATAGTGAAAACTCTAATTTTGATGGGGGTGTGTCAATGTTATCTGTAATTTCTCCAGATGAAATGAAAAAATTGGATCAACTGGCAATTAATCAAGGGAAAATTCCCGGTTTGCTATTGATGGAAAATGCAGCAATGGCTGTGACATCTTTAGTGCAAAGTTTATTGTCTGAAGAATTGCAACTAAGTAGTGACCAATCACGTGTTTGTATTTTTTCCGGGATAGGCAATAATGGTGGAGATGGTCTGGCTGCAGCTAGGCAGTTGGTTGTGCAAGGTTACCAGGTTGAATTAGTATTAGTTGGTGATACGGAAAAGTTATCTGGAGATGCGCTTATTAACTGGGAAATAGTTAGGCATAGAGATGATATCATGATACATACAATAAAAAGAGGAGATTCGAAAGAGCTGTCATTAATTGAGGAAATACTACGAACTTCTGATATAATTATGGATGCTTTGTTGGGTACGGGATTATCTGGAGCTCCTAGAGAACCTATAAATACTTGTATTAAACTTATTAATCAGAGTAAAAATGAACTAAGCCGTGTTGTTAGTGTAGATATTCCTTCTGGAGTTTTCGGTGATACTGGTCAAGTGGTTGGTAATGCTGTGGTCGCTGATCATACCATAACCTTTGCCTGGCCTAAAATTGGGTTACTACTCTATCCAGGAGCTAATTATATTGGTACTTTGGTCAGTGCCCCTATTGGTATACCTCACTGGTTGACTAGTGAAATAAAGTCAAATAATTATTTAGTAACCGATAGGCGAGTCGCTGAATTATTACCAGAAAGAAGTATCTGTTCTCACAAAGGTGATTTCGGTAGAGTTACAGTAGTAGCTGGCTCAAGAAAGATGTTAGGAGCAGGGATTTTGACTGCTAATTCTGCTATGAAAACAGGGAGTGGTTTGGTAACTTTGGCTGTACCTGATTCGGAAGAACAGACAGCTCAATCTAAGTTGAAGCCAGAAATCATGAGCTGGGGATTAGATTCAAAAAATGGGGTTTTTGCTCCTACAGCCGGTAAAGAGTTAATGGATGAAAACCATAATAATTTAGATGTTATGGCAATTGGTCCAGGGATTAGCGTGAATGAAGGGACAGAAGATGTGGTAGAATCTGTAGTTACAAATGTAAACTGTCCTCTCGTTATTGATGCCGATGCCCTGAACATACTGTCTAATAAAAAAGAACTATTGGAAAATCATGGACAGTTGAGAATATTGACTCCACATATTGGAGAATTTAGTAGATTGACAGGTTATTCGATAGAAAAAGTTCAAGAAATATCTCTAGAACTGGTCAAAGAGTTTGCGTTAAAATGGAATAGTATTATTGTATTGAAAGGTGCTCCTACAATTATTGGCACTCCGGATCAATTCGCTTATATAGTATTTACTGGAAATTCCGGAATGGCTTCTGGCGGAATGGGGGATGTATTGACTGGAATCATCACTTCTCTAATCGGTCAAGGTCTAACAATTGAAGAAGCTGCCATAGTGGGTGTATATTTACATAAAACTGTAGGTGAAAAGGCCAGGGATGATTTAGGAGAAATGGTTATGACGGCAGAAGATATATGGAGGTATTTGCCTAAAGCTATAGAATATATTAGTTAAAGTGATTAGTGAATTCGTAGTAGTAAGATTATTAAGTAATGAAGTCTTAATGATTGTGATATTATTCAAAAGACAAGGAGTGGTGATCATGATTGCCAAGGAACTTATGACTAAAGATATTATTACTGTAAAGCCTGATAGTACTGTAGATGAAGCAGCTAAGCAAATGTCTGAAAAAAATGTCAGCGGCATACCAGTAGTTGATGATGATAACAAATTAGTTGGTATTATAACCGAAGGTGATCTGCTTGGAAAACATAAACAGCTATCTCCTCCAGGTTATATAGAATTTTTGGGAGGGATTATTTTCACTGAAAGTCAAGAAGATTTCTTTAACCGACTCCAGAAATATGTGGCTACACAAGTAAAAGATATAATGACTACAAACGTGCTTACTGTATCTCCGGACACCTCTAAGGAAGAAATAGCTACTATTATGGATAGGGAAGGGATAAAAAGAATCCCTGTAGTTGAAAATGATCATTTGTTGGGAATTGTAAGTAGAGCTGACTTGATTAAAGCCTTGTTATGATTGGGAGGTGGCTTGAATTAACAGGTTAAAGATACCTGGTTCGGTTTGTTTGTATGTTATCTTGTTTATTGTTCTAGTAACTATGGTCGGGTGTGGAAAAGATTTGAATGAAGAAAAATTACAAGAATGGGCTCAAAGTACTTTGAATGAAATGGATGATTTTTATTTGACAGGAAATATGGTAATAGGTGAGCTGAATGAAGAAAAACGAAACTATCAAGTTGAAGAACGTCATTTATCCAGTGACAAGTCGAGAATAGATTTGATAACAAAAGACCATAATGGGAATCATAATGAAGAACGGCAAGTTTTTATTTATTCTGGTGATCAACTGAAAATTTATCATCAGGGCTTGGAAGAGCAGTATCATATTAGTGAACCTAGATTAAATGATAAATTTTCTTTTTTGTATATTGATTTTTTGAACTATGTAGCCCAGGATAAAATTTCTCCTACAATTGACGAAACAGAACAAGGATTTAAATTAGAAACCCCTATTCAAGATCAGGGTATAAATCGAGTGAGATTGTCTTTAGATAAAGAACTTAAACCTACAAACTTGGAACTCTACCGTAATGACAATCAAGAACCGTATTTACAACTAGATTATCAAGAGGTACGCTGGAATGAATCAGTGGTTAATAGCGAAGATTTTCAAGAACCGTTATTGGAAAGGGCATATGTCAGAGCAGAGGAAAAAGAATGTGAGTTATCAATCTATTGTGAAAAAAGCTTAGAAGAACTCGACCTTGGATTTACACCAGTTCTTCCAGATGGTGATGGAGTAACCGTTGAATCAATGCATCCGTGTGAACACTCTAACTGGATATCTATGCAGGTGATGTTAGTAAACGATCAAGATAAAAACACAGATGTTGGGAATGTTTCGGAACAAGCTGTGTTTATGCAAGGGAAACAAAATGATTTTCAAAATAATGAAGAATTTTTGGCAGAAAATCCAGGTTATAATGAAAAAAAGGTGAAAGGTCAACAGGCACTTATGACCGATGATGATGCAATTGTTATGAGATGGTTCGATAATGAGATTGAATTTGTGATTACTGGGGAGAATGAACAGACAGTAATTAATTTAGCGAAAATTCTAATTAATTAAAAAACAGGTACAAGTGCCTGTTTTTTAAAAAATTTAGTGTAAGGGTGGTGATGACCATAGAAGCGGACAAGCAAACTGGTAAATTTTATCTAATTTCTGATGAAATTATTCCTAGAGCATTTAAAAAAACCATTGAAGTTAAAGAACTGATTAATGATAATCCAGATTTAAAAATTTCTGAGGCAGCTAAGCAAGTTAGGATTAGTAGAAGTGCATACTATAAGTACAAGGATCATATTTTCCCATTTTACAATCCAGACCAAAACACATTACATCTCAACTTGGAATTGGCAGACAATAATTCGGCTTTGTCAGAGTTATTTGATGAACTTTCTCGAATAGATGCCAAAATTTTAACTGTTAATAAAAACCTCCCTGAGAACAACAGAACTAATGTATCCTTAATATTAGATGTGGCAGTAATCCCCATGAATGTAGAGCACTTACTTAAAAGAATTATCCAGCTAGAATATGTCCTGTCTGTGAAAGCATTACCACAAAATATCGTTAGTAGGGAGGAGAATTCGGATTTACATTGAATATATAGATTAGACATGTGTGTTTATAGTTTGGCGCTGTTATATTGCTAACAACATTCAACTTTAACTGGGCCTATAGTTTAATAAAGATGAAAAATATTTGAATAATGAGGTGACTATATGGCAGAGATTTTTCCATTAAGACCAAGTTATGCAGAAATAGACTTAGATAATTTAGCTTATAATTTCAACGAAATCCGCAGTTATGTTGGTAATAGGCGAATAATGGGCGTCTTAAAAGCCGATGGATATGGTCATGGAGCGGTAGAAATGGCTAGAGAATTGTTAAACCAAGGTATAGATCATTTAGGTGTAGCAATGTTAGATGAAGCTATACAATTGAGGAAGGCTGGCATCGCTGCTCCTATTTTAATTTTAGGTTATACACCACCAGAACAAGCGGAAACTTGTTTGAAGTATGGGATCACACCTACAGTTTATACTCATGAAGTGGTAAAAGCCTTTTCGGATGCTGCTGTGAAAATGTCCAAAAAAGCGTTTGTACACATAAAAATAGATACTGGAATGGGTCGAATAGGAGTTAGCCCTGAAGAAGCGGTGTCATTTGCTTCATATTTGGACAAAATGCCTTGTGTTGAAATTGAAGGAGTCTTTACTCATTTTTCAGTGGCAGACGAAGAAGACAAGAGCTATACTTATTGGCAAATGGATCAGTTTAATCAAGTTTTAGAAGATATAGAAAAACAAGGAAATGTTGATATACCAATAAAACACATTGCCAATAGTCCAGGAACAGTGGATTTACCCGAAGCTCATATGGATATGGTCAGGGTTGGGTTATTGCTGTTCGGTTTATACCCTTCACCTCATATGAAAAATACCATAGATTTACGTCCGGTTTTAACAGTCAAGTCTCAAGTTTCTTATGCGAAGCGTGTTCCTCAGGGAACTTCTGTTGGTTATGGGCGTAAATTTATAACAGAAACAGAGAGCATTATTGGTACTTTGCCAATAGGTTATGCAGATGGTTATACTAGGCTCCTTTCAAACAAAGGAGAAGTATTGGTTCATGGTACTAGAACTCCTATAGTGGGAGCTATTTGTATGGATCAGTGTATGTTTTTAGCAGATGAGGTTCCTGATGTTGATACAGATGATGAGGTAGTTTTAATTGGTAAGCAAGGAAATGAAGAAATTACGGTAGAAGAGATTGCCGATAAATTGGGGACTATAAACTATGAAATTGTCACTATGCTGGACAAGCGCATGCCTAGACTATATATAAAAAATGGTAAAGTGATAAAGCGTAAAGATTTAGTGGTAGAAATTGAATGATCAGTATTTATCCTGGTGTTATTTGTCATCTGCATAATTTGCTATAAATTGTTGCATAATGAATAATGTCCCGCTTATAATATTCGTGTCTTATGTGCTCGAAAATATTTCCAGAGGATTTGTAGTTTTAGGAGGTGGCCGATGTTGTCAAAGACTGAACGGATTATGATCAGTTTACCAGAACACTTACTTCGAGAGGTAGATGGAATAGTATCTAATGAACAGTGTAGTAGAAGTGAATTTGTTAGAAAGGCCATGAAACTGTATATAGAAGAGAGGAGAAAGCGTGAATTGAGAGAAAAGATGCAAAAAGGTTATCAAGAAATGGCATCCATTAACTTAGAACTGGCCAATGAGGCTTTGGAAGCTGAAAACGAAGCAAATCAATTGGCCGAAGAATTGGTCAGTGGAGTGTGAGAGTTGTGACTATTAAAAGAGGAGACGTCTATTATGCCGATTTGAGCCCCGTGATAGGATCCGAACAGGGCGGGGTGCGACCGGTGTTAATCGTTCAAAATGATATAGGAAATAGATACAGCCCAACAGTAATCGTTGTAGCAATTACGTCTCAAATTCAAAAAGCCAAGTTACCTACTCATATAGAGATTACTGCAGATGAATACAATATAGACAAAAACTCTGTTGTTTTAATGGAGCAAATTAGAACTATTGATAAGCAGAGGTTAAAAGAAAAAATAACTCATATAAATAGTGAGTTGATGGGCAAAATAGATGAAGCTTTAAAAATTAGCTTGGGTTTAATAGAATTCTGAAACGTAGTGCCATCACTGCGTTTTTTATTGTTTAAAGTACTAAATGGAGGTGAATAATTTGCAGGTATTAGACCAAAGGGTACCTTTGGTATCCGAACCGACTCCTTTGAGAACACTATCTAATATATCTCAGGAGTTGAACAAAGAGATTTTAATTAAAGAGGATGATACTACCGGTATCTGTTTAGGTGGCAACAAAGTCAGAAAATTAGAATATTTAATTCATGATGCTTTAGAGTATAGAGCAGATTGTGTTATTACAACTGGGGGGTTGCAGTCCAATCATGCCCGGTTAACTACTGCAGCTGCTCGTAAATACGGATTGAAACCTGAACTGATATTAAAAAAACAGGGGAAAACCAGTAATGGAAATGTGATGTTGAATCAATTGATGGGCGCTGAAATTCATACAGTGGAAGAGGAATATCAGGTTGCAGATAAAATTTCTAGTGTACAAGCCCAATTAGAGAGATCTGGTAAACGAGCTTATGCTATTCCTTTAGGTGGTAGTGATGAAGTTGGTGTGTTGGGATATGTTAAAGCTGCCAAGGAGTTGAGAAAGCAACTGGATGAACAGGGGATTGGAAGTGCCAATATAGTTATGGCTACAGGTTCAGGAGGTACTTTGGCGGGAGTTATTATAGCCAATTCACTGTGGGAGATGAATTTAAATATAGTTGGGATAAGTGTGAGTAGGTCAACTGGAGAAATGAATGACATGGTATTAGATTTAATTACTCGGGCTAAACAAAAATACCAGCTTAACTTGCCCGATAAACCGGATTTTCAAATTCTAGATGATTATATTGGGCCGGGATATGGTATTCCTGCTAATAAAACGATTGACACAATCAAATATGTGGCCAAAGAAGAAGGTGTGATTTTAGACCCAGTTTATACAGGTAAGGCCATGACAGGATTACTCGATTCGCTAGATTGGATAGACACTCTAGGTAAGCAACCAGGAAAAGCCCCTTTCATCTTTTGGCATACGGGTGGTGCACCAGCTGTTTTTGCTTATCCAGAATTGTTAGATAGCTAATTTAAGGAGGTTGAAATGTATGAGTAAAATTGCTGTAGAAAAAACTAGAGGATCTTTAGTTGAAAGTTTACATAGAGCTACCATAGCTGTAGTAGATGGTAGTGGGAATACTTTTGCTAACTTGGGAGATCCCACAAAAGTTACCTACTGGCGAAGTGCAGCCAAACCTCTGCAGGTATTTCCGTTGTTACAACGAGATGGAATAACCAAATATAATTTAACCTTAGCGGAAGTGGCAGTGATGTGTGCCTCTCATGCTGCTGAAGACATACATACTCAAGCAACGCGCAGCATATTAACTAAAGCGGGCTTAAATGAGGAATTATTGGCTTGTGGGACTCATCCTCCGGTAAACCGTGAAGTCAGAGATAGAATGATAAAAAATGGTGAATCGGAAACAGAAATTCACCACAATTGTTCTGGCAAACATTCCGGTATGTTACTATTAGCCAAATTACTGGACGCATCTTATAACGAGTACTGGACAGAAGAGCATCCAGTACAGCGGGAGATGGTTTCAATTATTTCGCAACTGACTGAAGTTACCGAAGACAATATTTGGCTAGCCAAAGATGGTTGTGGTGTCCCGGTATTTGGGATACCTATAGATCGAATGGCCTATGCCTATTCTTTGTTTGGGTGTTCTGATTTAGATTCAGATCTTCGCTATTGTTTTGACACAGTCCAGGAAGCTATTACAACTCACCCTAAGATGGTGGCTGGAACCGGAAGGTTCAATACTAAATTAATGGAAGTAATGGGAAAAAAAGTCGTAGCTAAAGGTGGAGCACAAGGAGTTTTGAGTTTTGGAATTCCTGCACATGGCTTGGGAGTAACAATTAAAGTAGAAGATGGAGATAATAAGCAAACAGGTCCCATTGCGGTAGAAGTTTTAAAACAATTGGATATCTTAACTGATCGGGAAGCCAGTGAACTAGAGAGAGAGCATTATCCTCAAATAAAAAATGCCAGAGGAGAACAAGTGGGTGAAACACGTCCTTGTTTTACCTTGAACTTTTCATGATACTTTAAAGATCAGCAAATAACATCCTGTTATTTGATAACAGCGCCTAATTAATATTAATTTTAGACGAGGGGGGATAGTTAGTAATGAAGGTATTTATTTCAGCTGATTTAGAAGGAATCACCGGAGTAGTTGGTAGGGAATATGTAGATTCTAAAGGCTCAGAATATCAAAGGGCTAGAGAGTTAATGACTAGAGAAGTTAATTCAGCCATTAGAGGGGCAATCAATGCAGGAGCTACTAAGGTAGTTGTCAACGATGCCCATGGTCCTATGACTAATATTTTGTTGGAGAAACTCGACAATGAAGCTGAACTGATAACTGGTACTCCTAAACCACAAGGTATGATGGCTGGTCTTTCTGAAGAGTTTAATCTGGTTTTCTTGGTTGGCTATCACGCTAAAAAAGGCAAACCTGGTATTCTATCTCATTCTTACAGTGGAGGAACAGTTGGCAGTATTGAATTAAACGGAATTGAAGTTGGAGAAGCGGGGATGAATAGCTTTTTAGCAGGATACTATGAAGTCCCTGTGGGTCTAGTAACAGGAGACGATAAAGTTACAGCTGAACTGGCTGATTTAATCGGCGAAAATTTACAGCAAGCTGTAGTTAAATCTGCACTGTCTAGATTTGCAGCTCAGTGTTTGACACCTGATAAAGCTTGTTCTTTGATAGAAGAAAAGGCAAATAGAGCTGTAAAGAATTACTCAGAACTAGCCCCTTTAAGAGTCCAGGGTCCGTTAGAATTGAAAATCAGCTTTTTAGATCGTGGTATGGCAGAATGTGCTGCTCAATTGCCTAATTCTGAACTTGAAAATGTAACAGTTACTTATAAACACAGTGATATGTTTGCTGTTTACCAAGCATTACAGACTATGTTAATGCTGGTTAGATAAAGGTTCAGTGAAATTGAAGTTTTATTGCTATCAACAACAGAATATAACAGCGCCTAGATAAAGACAATAAATTTTATAGGAGGGATAGACATGGAATTATTAAGAAAGCTTACTCAAACACCTGGAATTCCAGGAAGGGAAGAACCAGTAGCAGAAGTAATAAAAGAGGAAATGGCTAAAATATGCGATGAAGTAAACACTGATAATTTAGGAAATGTGATTGGAGTTAAAAAAGGGACGGGGAATAAAAAAGTGATGTTGGCCGGTCATATGGATGAAATTGGATTTTTAGTAAAACATATAGACAAAAAAGGATTTATCAGATTACAGCCCGTGGGAGGATTTGATGCTAGGACTTTGATAGGGCAGCGAGTCATTGTGCACGGGGAAGAAGATCTGATTGGGAATTTATCACCTGCTACCAAACCTGTACATATTCTATCGGCAGAAGAGAAGAAAAAACAACTTCAAGTCAAAGACTTTTTTGTCGACTTAGGTATGTCTGGAGAAAAGGTGAAAGAAATGGTAAAAGTAGGAGATCCCATAACTCTCAAACAAGATTTCGAAGAGATCGGTGATACTTACAGCAGTAAAGCCATGGATGACAGAGTTGGTGTTTATGTGATGCTTGAAGCTGTGAAAAATCTTCAAGACCATGAAGCAGATATTTATTTGGTAGCTACTTCGCAAGAAGAAGTAGGTTTGCGAGGTGCTACTACTTCAGCTTTCGGTATAGATCCAGATCTGGCTATAGCTTTGGATGTGACAATTGCTGCAGATACTCCTGGAGGAGAAGAAACGGAAAAAGTTACTAGTCTAGGAGAGGGAACTGCTATTAAAATCATGGATTCTTCAATTATTTCCAATAGAAAGATTGTAGATACCCTGAAGCAGCTCGCTGAAGATAATGATATTGATTATCAAATGGAAATCTTGCCTAGAGGTGGCAATGATGCAGGTGCTGTACACAAGACTAGAGCCGGGATTCCTTCAGGTACAATCTCAATTCCGTGTCGATATGTACATTCTGTTAATGAAATGATTCATAAAGATGATCTGGAAGCCTCTGTTAACTTACTGAAGCTGTTTTTGGCTAAAGGAGATTTGAGTAACTTTGACTAAACCTTAATAGAAGAATCACCCCGATTTCACAGCAGTGAAACGGGGTGATTTTAATGTAATGGAACAAAACGACATCCACCTAAACTTTGTTGGTACAGCTTATCTTTTGTTTTGGTAATTACTAGTAATTCTTGAAAAGTAGAACTTCCGACTGGTATAACCATTTTCCCTCCCGTTGGCAATTGATCTGTCAGCTCTGGAGGTACTTGAGCTGCAGCTGCTGTGACGATGATCTTGTTAATACTGTGGGCATTTTTAAGTGTATCAGATGTTAGTTCTCCTTCGGTTATTTGAATATTAACATTTTTGTAATGTAACTTTTCCAGAGTTTCTTGAGCCTGTTTAGCTAATTCTGGTACCCTTTCCATTGAATATACATATTCTACCAATTCAGCTAAAATAGCTGTCTGATATCCTGATCCCGTACCTATTTCTAAAACGATATCTTCTGGTTTTGGAGTTAATGCCTCGGTCATTAATCCCACTATATATGGTTGTGAAATTGTCTGTCCTTTACCTATGGGAAGTGGATGATCTCCGTAAGCATGGCGCTCTTCGTGCTCAGGTATAAAGTATTCTCTCGGTACTTGTTCGAAGGCCTTTAATACGTTGGGATCACTGATTCCACGTTTTCTCAATTGTCTTTCCACCATCTGCGTGCGTTTTTGTAGGTTACTGTCCCACATTTTTAATCACCTCTCCAGAGAATAGTGGAATTCACAAGCCAGTTCTGCTGATAAGGCAGCGTTGTGCTTTACTAGAGCTATATTTGCTGTTAAGCTATCACCTTGAGTTTTTTGTTCTATCTTGGAAAGTAAGAATGGTGTTACCTCTTTTCCGTGAATTCCCTGCTCCTTAGCTTCTTCAATTGCTTCGGAAATTATTTCGTTTATTTTATTGCGATTTAAACTGTGTTCTTCGGGAATAGGATTTGCTAATATAGCGCCACCTGTTATTCCTAAATCCCATTTAGTTTTTAATATCTGGCTGGCTTTAGTTAATGAATTTACAGAATAAGATAGGGGCAGATCACTACTAGGGGTATAAAATGCTGGAAATTCATCTGTTTTGTATCCCAGAACTGGAACCCCTTGAGTTTCTAAATACTCTAATGTCAGAGACAGGTCCAGTATGGCTTTAGCTCCTGCACATATTACGCATACATTTCTCCGGGACAATTCCATCAGATCAGCTGAAATATCAAATGTGCGGTGCCCTTCTCTATGAACTCCTCCAATACCGCCTGTGGCAAAGAATTTGATTCCGGCAAGTTCAGCACAGATTAATGTACCGGCTACAGTGGTTGCCCCCAGCTGTTTGTTTATAAGTGCTGCTGGTAGATCTCTAGTGCTGACTTTTACAGTTTGGTCAGTTTTAGCTAAGGTAGTGATTTCTTCTTGAGAAATACCTACTTTAATTTTTCCATCTATCAATGCTATTGTGGCAGGTACAGCGCCTTTATTCCGGATGATTTGCTCTAGTTCCAAAGCAGTTTCGATATTTTGTGGATAGGGCATTCCATGTGAAATAATTGTAGATTCTAAAGCTACTACAGCTTGATTATTGGACAAAGCTTTTTTAACTACCGGATCTAGTTCTAAGTATTTGTTTTTATTATCTATAATATTTTCACTCATTTGATTTTCCTCCTTAATAAAGCTGGTAAATCCGGATTGACGCTATTTGGGTTAGCAATTGTGTATTTACTAGCTTCTAAAGCGGTATTAATACTGTTTGCTAGCGATTGTTGATTCAATAGCCCGAATATCAAACCTGCATTAAAAGCATCGCCTGCACCAGTTGTGTTGACTATTTCAGCTAACTTTGGAGAGAAAAAATCAGAGATTTCAGGATGGGAAACATAAATTCCTTGATCACCCATTGTAGTTATTACCAGTTCGGTTCCAGCATAATTTAACTCAGTAGCAGCGGTGATTAAATCATCTTCTGTTTGGATAGATCTGTCCGTAATTATTTCCAATTCTGTTATATTGGGAGTGATAATATCAATAGCTGGGAGTAGGCCGTTTAATTTACTGGCTTTCGCAGCAGAAACAGGGTCAATTAATAATTTGATTTGCTGTTCGGCACATATTTTACAAATCTCTGCTAAAGTATCTGTGTGAAGATTAGTGTCGGCTATTATGAACTTGCTTGTTGTAATAGTTTCTTTTATTTCTACCATATACCATGGGCTTAAATTTTTTAGAATCTCCATATCGGCAATGGCAGTGTATAAGTCGTTATTTTCATCTAAAATAGACAGATAAGTCCCAGTGGGAGTATTATTGGAAACTATGAAATTATTAGTATCTACTTGGTTTTGGTACAATTCATTTATGATTTTTTTCCCGCCACTATCGTCACCTACTGCTGAAATGAATTTGGTAGTTACACCTAACAGTCCCATATTGTGAGCAATATTTTTACCGACTCCTCCTGTAGAAGAGCTAACTTTACCAGGAGTGGAGGACTGTTCAACTAAACTTTCTGTGGCTTTGCCCATAATATCTATATTAGCTCCACCGATAACTGTAATGTGGCTGTTTGTGGCGTTATTTTTTGATAGATACTCTGGTATTAACGGCATAAAGTATTCACACCTTTTAACACAGCTTAAAATTACCGATGTTCTTTGTAGATGTACAGAGTCACTTCAGTACCTTGTTCGGGAATCGATTCTAATAAAAAATCGTCTATCATCATTCCTATAATAGATAATCCGGAACTTTTAGCTGTTCTTCCTGCTAGTTCACCGTAATATTCTTCTAATTCATCTCTTCTAGGCTGGTCAAGCAACTTTTTTGCTTCTTCCAACTGTTTTTCTGACATTCCTTTACCATTATCTTTTACGTAAACAATGTATTTATCACCATCATCGGTTATCCTTGATTCCAAATCTGTAGCTCCAGCTTTAAAAGAATTTGTGATAAGCTCATCTAATAACCCTTTGATTCGCCTTTGTTCTTTAGCCAATTGGGCTACCCCCTTTCTCTTTGTGGATCAGTTTGGAAGTTCTTTAAAACTCCCACCATTAAAGTTGCCACTAAACCACCGGCAAAACCATTGTTGTACAAATTGAGTCCACCGTGTAAATAACCGACATTCATCACCATGGACATGTGTAAAAAACCAGCTACAACTCCGAATATTGGGCCGAAAGTTCCTGAAATTGGAGCCAATGTAGTACCGAATAGAACTCCTAGTATTGGACCTGCTTCTGTAAAATTCCAGTTAAATATAAATAGAGAAAGAAAAGCTCCTAGCATAACAGGCACCATATTTGCCGAGTGTTTACCAAATGCACCAAAACCTAAAATAGTAAAAATACCAGCCATGCTCGGTCCATTTAATTCGCCGCCTACTGCAACTACGTAAATTGTTCCGATCAAGCCGACTACACCCATGTTTATGAATGTAGCGCCAATACCTTTTTGAGTTATAAAATCTGAAACTAAAGCTCCTGTCATATGATGAATTTCTAGATAAGATTTTATCTTACCTTTATTTATTATTAATCCTAAAATTATCATAGATCCCAAATAGATACTCAATGGTAATATAATTTCTGAATTGAATCCAGTTCCCCACATCTCTTCTAAATCTTTAGCCGCTCCAAAACCCCTGAAAACACCAGCGAATAAAGTGCCGACAAAACCTGCTGTAAAGCCGATATTGTACAAATTCATACCTTGATGAGAAGCTAGGAAGTGACCTGCCAATGGAGGTACTAAAAAACCTCCGATAGTACCGAATAATAGCCCACCGCCTATACCAAGATCGAGTCCATAAGCGGCACTAGAAGCTATGGGAGCTAAAGCAGTACCAAATAAAGCGTTTAAGATAAAATGATGGAATGTTTCCCGCTGTACTTTGGCATACAGCCATACACCTAAGAAAATGGGCCAAATGTTTAAGATGGTTTTACCCAGAAAGGAAAAACCGGCCATAGTAAAAATAGCAGCTATGATAGGACCTTTGATAGGGACTTTCAAAAAGAAAGCAAATAGTAATCCTACAATTCCTACTAAACCTGCATTTACGAGAGAGGCGCCTAAACTCCCGACAACAAAGTAATCTGTGATTAATACGCCTGGACTTGTGACAATTTGACTTAAGTCTTGTACTAATCCCTGCTCAAATCCGAAAAAGAAACCTGCTACAACAAGTAACATCATATAAACTAAAACTATTAAAAATTCTGTACTAAAAAATATATGTCTTTTCCTTGTAATAGTGAACACCTCCCCAAAAATTTACGAATATATTTTAGCATATTTTGTCCAGTAAAACTATTTTTTTTTGCTATTTGTTATAATAAAGATATAAAATTTTAATTGCAATATCAAATTGATATTTAGTACAACCATAATAAAGAGATAAATAATAGATTAAATATAAGGGGTGATAATATGAAAACCAATGTCAGTATCCGGGAAGTTCATGAATACGAATTTTATCATCTACAAACAGAACTTGAACTTTTACTAGACTATCTGGGAGGTATATCTAGATTTATAAATGCAGGAGACCGAGTTTTATTGAAAGTGAATTTACTCAGTCCCAAAAAACCTGAACAAGCTGTGACAACTCATCCTATGATAGTTAAATTACTGTGCCGTAAAATCAAAGAAATGGGTGCTCACCCGGTGGTGGGGGATTCTTCGGGAGGGGTTACAAATAGAGGCTCTAGAACCTCTGAAGTTATGGAGATAAGCGGAATTTCTCAAGCTGTAACAGAAGAAGGTGGAGAACTGATCAATTTTGATGAGGCCGGATCTGAAAAAATAGAACAGGAAATTGCCGAAGAGAAGATTAAGCTGTATATAGCAAAACCTGTTTTAGAAGCTGATGTTATTATTAATCTTCCCAAACTTAAGACCCATGGTCTCACTTATTTTACAGGATCAGTTAAAAATATGTTCGGTGTTTTACCGGGAAATCAAAAGAGAGATTTTCATCGTCAATTTCCCAGTCTGACTGGATTTTCACAAATGCTTGCTGAACTATATAGTGTAATAGAGCCTGACTTGACTATTATGGACGGTATTTGGGCTATGGAAGGCAATGGTCCCTCTGGAGGAAACAGACGAGATTTGGGACTGCTGCTGGCAAGCGAGGATGGAGTTGCTTTGGATGAAGTAGCCACTAGAATAATTGGCTTTAAACCCGGTCAGGTGAAAACCACTAACATAGCGAAAGATCTGGGATGTGGTACTAGAGAATTATCTCAAATAAATGTATCCCAGGAGTTATCCAAGCTAAAAGTTGATGATTTTAAACTACCCACAACCAGTGTCGCTAGCTTAGCAGAGAGATTCCCTTCTAGTTTAACTAGATTGGTGATGAATCAGCTCAGAACAGTACCTGTTATTGACTCTGGTTATTGTATAAAATGCGGTCTTTGTCAAAATAGCTGTCCTGTATATGCAATCAAAGTTATTGGCTTGGAAGATGGAGAAAAAGTGTATCAAGTTCAGAAGGATAAATGTGTGGAATGTTATTGCTGCCATGAACTTTGCCCGGCTGAAGCAATTTCTATTGAATTTAGAACAAAGCTAGGTAAATTGTTTGCTATATTTCGAGGTGATTAGCTGATTATTAGTTGAGAAATGAAAACTCACAGCTTGCGCTATAGTTGAGTTGCTATTTTACATTCGAGACTGGAAAGTCGTGAATAATTGTAATCAAGCTGTGAGTTTTGTCAGATATGGGATATGGCTTAGAGAATTCTCTAGAGTTTAAATTGATATAATCGCAGCAAAATAGATTAAGAGCTTAGTTGTGAATGGATTCTTTCCATCCAATCAATAATGGGAATATCCTGGGGGCATTCTTTTTCACAAGTTCCACACTTAATACATTTTTCAGCGTGGCGGTCGCTTTCTATCAACCTTTGATATCTCTCCTTAGCTTTATCTTCATCTTCGAACATGTACATGTCATTGTAAATGGTTAACACTGATGGGATAGGTATATTAACCGGTTCACATGGAAGACAGTACCTGCAGTTAGTACACCCTACCTGCATTTTATCTTGATATACTTGTTTTAGCTCTTGGATTACATTCAATTCAACATCTGAGAGAGTGTTAATATGAGCTTTACTTGTGATTTCGATATTTTCATCAATTTGTTCCATATTGCTCATTCCACTCAAAACAGTGGTTACTTCAGGATGATCCAATACCCAGCGCAGTCCCCAATCTGCAGCTGATCGTTCTACTGGTGCTTCGGTTATTATTTTTGCTACTTGTTCAGGAAGTTCTTGAGCCAATTTACCGCCTCTTAGTGGTTCCATTACTGCAATTCCCACCTGCTGATCGTAGGCATATTTTATTCCTTCAATTCCAGCTTGATAATGTTCATCCAAATAGTTAAACTGTACCAAAGTCATAGTCCATGTATAAGCATCAACTATTTCTTTAAACAATTCTGTGCCTGCATGAAAAGAAAATGAAGGGAACCTGATTTTACCTTCCATCTTTGCTTTATCCAATTTTGATAATAGATCAAATTCTTTTACTTTCTCCCAATTCATTGGATTTAGAGCGTGTAAAAAATAAAAATCGATCCAATCTGTTTGCAGTTTTTGCAGCTGTTCTTCTAGAAGCTTGTCAAAATCTCGTTCTGATTCCATTTTTACAACTGGTAGTTTGGTAGATAAAAATGTCTGCTGTCGATATCCTTCCTGTAGTGCTTTCCCTACCACTAATTCACTGTTCCCGCCGTGATATGGATGAGCAGTGTCAATAAAATTGACACCTTTGTCGATGGAGTGGCGGATCATAGCCACAGCTTTTTCTTCGTCAATTTGATTTTGATCTTCCTGGTGGACAGGAAAACGCATACATCCCAAACCAAGAGTTGATAAAGAAATGTCAGTTCCCGGAATATTTCGATATTGCAAATTTACCCCTCCTCTGTCAATTGAATTTAATGCATCAAAGTGACAAGATAAAATTTTCATCTTCTAAAAACTTCGGTAAAAAATTCCGTTTTTCCTTCGAACATGTATGATTTTGCGTGTTTTAGTCAAAAGTAATAACGGAACAAAATAGAACAAAAGTTTAAGGAGGCAAGATATTGGACATGAGAGGTACTGTTAAGTGGTTTGATCCGAAAAAAGGTTATGGGTTTATTGAAAAACAAGAGGACGGAGAAGATGTGTTTGTGCATTTTTCAGCAATTCAACAAGAAGGGTTTAAAACTCTAGAAGAGGGACAAAATGTAGAATTTGAAGTTACACAAGGAGAAAAAGGCCCTCAAGCTGAAAATGTCGTAATTATGGAGGGTTGATTGTTAAGGGCAACTGATAATTTGTTAATTAGAATGCGGCAGTAGGACGGGGTTATCTTGTCCTACTGTTTATTTTCGGTGGAGGGAATTGTCATTGGATGCAAGCACTATTTTTATCAGAACTGTGATCATATATTTTATAATTTTACTTATCATGCGCATTTTGGGAAAAAGAGAAGTAGGTCAATTGTCTACATTTGATCTGGTAGTTTCTATTATGATTGCGGAGATTTCTGTTGTTACTATAGAAGATGAAACTATTCCAATGTACATTGGTGTAATTCCGCTATTTACTCTTATGGGACTAGAAGTATTATTTACAAAATGGGGATTAAAAAATAAATTGATACAAAAATTAATTACGGGAACCCCTAGTGTGGTAATTCAAAGAGGAAGAATACTGGAAAATGAGTTGAGAAAAGTACGGTTTGACCTAAATGACTTGATTTCACAATTGAGACAACAAAATATACACAATATTGATGACGTGGAATATGCAATTATTGAACCCAGTGGTCGGATGAGTGTGGTTAAGAAAAATCACAGGAGACCTGTGATCAGGCAAGATTTGAATATTAATGTACCTTTTGATGGAATACCGGTACATATCATAATGGACGGTGAAATTGAATACGGTCATTTAAAGGAGCTGAATTTCTCAGAAGAATGGCTGCTCAGTGAATTAAAACAGCGAGGATTTGATTCGGCCAATGAAATCTTTTACGCTTCTTTGGATTCTCAATTTAATTTATATGTTAGTCCAAAAGACAAATATGCTTATAAGCAAAAAGGCTCTCCTGAACAAAGGTCAGACAATTGATATATGTTCTTACAAGTATTTCCAAAATACCGGTGAATTAAAAGACAGTGGGTGCAAGGAATTGATTTTTTTATTAAGGCTTTGTTAACGTATTTTACCTTTTCGTTATGCTCAAACTATACTAGGCCATATTCAAGTCTGTTTCTCCGAACCCTTTCATATTGTGGTTCTACAACCCATTCACCATCTAAATTAATGTACACCTCTTTTGTAGAACGTTTGTTCTATTTAATTGTAACATATATTTTGGTAATTTTCTAAAAATCAACATTCAACATTCAACATTCAACATTCAACTTTAACTTTTAAGCCATTAATAAATTAGAATGGGAAATATATCAATAAAAACAGAAAGAGCCCGCAATGACCTTCGGTTCGGCTAATGCGGATCCCTTTTGAGCTCTCTGCAACCTTTCGGGTACAAAGAACCCTTCCGGAACCCACACTAACCTTACCCTGGACCGTGACAGATCCCTTTCCACAGAGCTATAAGAAATCTCTCGACCCCTTATAACCCTATAAGGAACCCGCCACGATCACGGCTCGACCTCTGCAGATCTCAGGTGACCCTTAAATAGTATTTCCGACCATTCAAGAGCCAGTAATTGACCTACAGAGATCTTCCCTCCGGCCAATGCTGAGCCACGAAGTGACCCAACATTGACCTTTGGCCGGCTACTTAAGAGCCTTATCCTGTAAGACCCTTAAGTAGCCTTGGCTCGGTCATTGCGAACCCTTCATTCAGTATTGTAACCTCAAATTTTTAAATTATACTTATTAGATTAAAAATTTTTTAAGATGGGAACCAACCTACTGGTTCTGGATTGGTATTTCTAAAGATATGCTTAACTTCAGTATACTCGTCTAGACCCGGGCGTCCTAGTTCTCTTCCGATTCCAGACTGTTTATATCCTCCCCATGGAGCCTGAGCAAAATATGGATGGAAGTCGTTAATCCAAATAGTTCCTATGCGAAGATCTTTAGCTACTCGTTCCGCTTTGGCAATATCTTGGGAAAATACTCCACCTGCCAAACCGTAAATAGTATCATTAGCTTTGTTAATTGCTTCGTCTTCTGTCTTAAAGGTCTCTACAGTTAGAACAGGGCCGAAAACCTCTTCTTGTATAATCTTCATGTCTGAACTACAATTAGTAACAACTGTAGGTAGATAGAAGAATCCATCTTGAAGCTCTGGATCATCAGGGCGATTACCACCAACTAAAACTTCTGCACCTTCTTGTTTGCCAATTTCTACATAATTCTCTACTTTTTCTAAATGTTCCTTAGAAATAAGTGGCCCCATCTCAGTATCTTCTTTGAATCCATCACCGACTTTAATTTGTTTAACTCGTCTGATCAATTCGTTAATGAAATCATCGTATATATTTTCCTCTACCAATAGCCTTGCTCCAGCAGAGCAAACTTGACCAGCATGGAAATATACGGCGTTCATGGCTTGATCAACAGCTAATTCGAAATCAGCATCACCAAAGACAATATTTGGGTTCTTTCCACCTAGTTCTAGGGCAATGTTTTTGATATTATTGCTTGCTCCTTGAATAATCTTTTTACCAGTTTCAACTCCACCAGTGAAAGAGATCAAGTCAATATCTGTACTGTTAGATAATTCAGCACCTACGGTATCACCGGAGCCAAGCACTAAATTAGCAACTCCTTTAGGCACTCCTGCTTCTTCCATCAATTCAAACACCTTTACAGAAGTTAAAGGTGTGATTTCACTAGGTTTTAGCACTAAAGTATTTCCTGCTGCTAAAGCTGGTGCTAACTTCCATGAAGCTTGCAACAAAGGATAGTTCCAAGGTGTAATTTGTCCACATACCCCTACAGGTTCGCGATTCACACGGCTATCAGAATCAGGAATAGGAGACTCAATCACTTCGCCGCCATCTTTATCTGCTAGTTCTCCAAAATATAAGAACACACTTGCGATATCGTCCATATCAACACGACTTTCCTCTAATGTTTTACCAGAATCCAAGGTTTCCATACGCGCTAGTTCTTCTCGGTCGCGTTGAATTAGTTTTCCAATGTTATAAACAATTTCTCCTCGTTCATTAGCGGGTTTATCAGCCCAATCTCCTTGTTCAAAAGCCTTCCTTGCAGCTTGGATTGCTTTTTTTGCATCTTGTTCGTCACCTTCAGACGCTTCGGCTATTTTTTCTTGATTACTTGGATTAATGATGGTTCGGGTGTTATTATTTTCACTTTTTACCCAATCACCATTAATGTACATACACTTAAATTCCATATTTATCCCTCCCTACAATTAATTTCATACAAACAATGTCATAGATATAAAACTAATTTTTATAAAGTTATTACTTTATATACTGTATATATTGTAAATACATTTCTATATAATAACAACTTAATTACAAAGGGTGACTAAAGATGACATCCAGTTACCTCTCATCATCTCTTTTAAATAAAATAATGCTCAATTTTAAAAATCTACTCATAAATAAGCTTTGTTTTGGACTCTTGCACAATTAATTTTTTTATAATAATTCTTCCGTTTGTTCGTTAAGATGTATTATCAAACCCGCATTTGTTCAATAGATAATTTTAATGCTATCAACATGTAACTTTATTAGCCAAATGAAAATCAAATCAGCCCTTAGTTTTCGATTAAATAGATTTTAAAAAAGTTAAATAATTATCCCAAATAGGACATTAGTCTCTAGAAAATACACCCAAAGCCCTATAGAATAATATAATAATAACTTTTTTTAAGGCTGTGTTAAAGTTGAATGTTGATAACAATAAAATATTAATCTCACTTAAAATGCTTAATTTTGATACAACATTTAACTTTAACTGAACCTTTATTTCAATACAGATAGCAAAATGATTAATAATTAAAACTAATGCGGGGGGCGTTCTTTTGATTGATGTATTTTTCTTAAAAAACAAAATCACAGACGCATATGCTTATCATAAAGTGATTTTAGATGAAAATGATGAGGTAGTAGACTATATTTTCCTTGACATAAATGAGAATTTTATGGAATTCACCGGGCTAGATAAAAACATATTAAATAAAAAAGTTACTGAAGTACTCCCAGATATAGATAAATCCGAATTTAATTGGCTGAGTATTTATGGCGACATTGCTCAAAAAGGTGGAGAAAAAACTTTTCAGACCTATTCGGAGCCTTTAAAAAAATGGTATAAAGTCAAAGTTTTTAGTGATAAAAAAGGGTATTTTGCCACATTATTTCAGGACATAACTAATAATGAAAAAGATT
>CAZKUS010000003.1:0-24887 GCA_964556025.1 uncultured Clostridia bacterium
GTCCGGATCTTTAACAAATGGTTGCTCTAACAGGCAAATTTCTTCAAAATATTTATCCAATTTACCTTCAACAATTTGATCAACTACATGTTCTGGTTTACCTTCATCAATTGCTGATTGTTTGAATCTCTCTCTCTCTTTATCCACCAATTCTTGGGGAACATCATCTCTAGATAGATACTCCGGAGTAGTAGCAGCAATATGCATGGCTATATCTTTTGTGAATTGCTGGAATTCATCGTTATTGGCAACAAAGTCTGTCTCACAATTAACTTCAACCAATACACCAATTTTCCCGCCCATGTGAATGTAAGATTCAACTTTTCCTTCGGTAGTAGCACGATCAGCTTTTTTGTTAGCACTTGACAAGCCTTTTTGTTTCAAATACTCTTCAGCTTTTTCCATATCTCCGTCACTTTCAGTAAGAGCTTTTTTACAATCCATCATACCAGCGCCGGTTTTTTCTCTTAGTTCTTTTACCTGAGCCGCTTTAACCATATTCTCATCCTCCTTATTTTTCAACTTTTTTGTTGTATTAGCATGTATCCATAAATTTGGGGTAAGTTCAACAAGTAAAGACACTTGTCGATTCCTACCCCATTCCACTTATTCTGCTAATTGAACACCTTGCTTACCTTCAAGAACAGCATCAGAAATCTTTTCGGTAATCAATTTAACTGCTCTAATAGCATCATCATTTCCGGGAATGACATAATCTATTTCATCAGGATCACAATTAGTATCTACAATTGAAACTATCGGTATTCCCAGTTTGCGTGCCTCTGCCACAGCGATTTTTTCCTTTTTAGGATCAATAACAAACATGGCTCCTGGCAAATCTTCCATTCCTCTGAGTCCACCTAAAAATTTCTCTAATTTACCGTGTTCTCTACGTAAACTCTGAACTTCTCTTTTAGGAAGAACATCAAAAGTACCGTCTTCCTCCATTTGCTCCAATTCGTAAAACCTCTTTAATCTTTTGCTGATTGTTTGGAAATTAGTTAACATTCCTCCCAACCAACGTTGATTAACATAATACATTTCACATTTCTCGGCTTCATTTTTAACAGCATCTTGAGCTTGTTTTTTGGTACCTACAAACATGATTTTTTCACCTTGGGCAGCTAATTCTTTAACAAATTCATAAGCTTCATCAAGTTTTTTGACTGTCTTTTGCAAATCCACAATGTAGATCCCATTTCTTTCAGTAAAAATGTACTTTTTCATTTTAGGATTCCATCTTCTGGTCTGATGACCAAAGTGAACCCCTGCTTCTAATAGTTGTTTCATCGATACTACACTCAAAAATATACACCTCCTATTGGTTTTGCCTCCGCTTCCATCACATTCCAACGACACCCTAACCCATGATCAGGGCACCATCGAAGGAATTAAGAAGCGTGTGTTATTACACCATTGGTAGTATATCATAGCTGATGTTCTTTAGCAATAAAAAAATATATCAGGCTTTAAGGGCCTGATATCAGTTGTTCCGCCACATATTCAGGTTCAGAATCCATGGGAAACTGAAATTCTCCATACTTTAAGCTCGTCACTTTATCTTCTTCTACAAGTATATCTAGCAATTCTTCCGATTCTTCTAAGACACCGTGTTCTTCTAGAAGCAAGGCTATCTCATCTGCCGCTAATCCTTCAGATACATCGATTACCAGGTGACTTTCTTTGAAATCTTTTTCATCTTTTTGAATATCTTTTTCATCAGTTACATCACTTTCTGTTGCTGATTTCGATTCTTCTTCATTTTGTTCTGACGTAACGTTTGTTAGCTTATCTTCTATTTTAGCATCTATACTATTATTTTTATTTTGATCAACTTTGTTATCAAGTCCATCCACTAAATCATTCTTTTCTTTTTGTTGTTTTGCATCATTATCGTGTTGTTGTAATGCTTCACCAGATTCTTGAAAGGGTTGTGCCATAATAAATAACATAGAAGAAAAAATAAATCCAATACCTATTCCCAAAATAATTTTCGGATCAATTTTCATGGTTAGCTTCACCACTTTGCTTATACAAGTTTAATATCAATTGAACTTCCCCTTTTCCTTTATCAGTTTTTTGTGCTATTTCAGTAAGTGAAAAACCATCATTGTAATAGTCTATAACAGGTCTGTGTTTATTTAAATATTTAGGTATAAAGGAAACAGTTTCATTTTTGCTAGTATTATTATTGGGATAAGCAATGTTTGAACTGATATCGTGATGAGTATTTGTTAATTGTTTATTATTTTGCTTATTGCTGTTGGCAATAAGTTTCCCTGGAGTATAAGTAGTTAAACCTGAACTATTATTCAATTCAGAGACTTTTTCTCGATTACCGGGTATTGATAACTTTGAATTAGCTTTTTCTGATACACCTTCTGATATACCTCCGGTTGAAGTCAGTTTATTCGAGTACTCTAAAACTCGCTCTTCACGCTCTAGCAACTCATTTAATCTAGAAATTTTATGGTCAGCTTTTCCCAATAACCCCTCTAATTCCATTTCTTTGCTGCTAATTTTTTTCAGTAGTTCTTCACTACTATCCTCTAATTCTTGCAGTATTTCATTGGCAAAAAAAGCAGAACGAGAATTGGTATTTTGTCCCTTATTTACAATCGATCTTTGAGAACTTGAAGAGCTATCGTTGCTTATAATATTAGAACTTTTGTTGCCGCCAGATAAAAAAGCTACCGCAATTATCACTAATGCTATCCCAACAAAAAGTATAATTAGATACAATCCCATTTGCGTCACCTCATAACCAATTATTTCTGTTTAAATTTTATGATCAAGACTGAAAATATATAATATTACAGCTTAATATCCACAAATCTCCCGGAATCGCGCATCTTACGTCTATTGTGTTTAGCCTTAACTTTTTGTTCTTGCTTAGTTGGTTTTTCCTCAGTATCATTATTGTTTGTTTTTACATCATCTTCAGAGGAAGTTGGGGTTTCTGTTACAGATTGACTTCTCCAATGCTGTTGTCTTTGCATATCAGCATGAATTAGATAGTACTGCCAGTTGGGCATTTGCTGCTCGTTAGAAGTGATTTTGGATACTTCCGGTATTTTACTATACAACACATGTACTTCACCGGGTACCAATGACATAAGCTCACCTCATTTAATTAGCCGGCTCACTGGAGATCTCTCCGTCAGAAGCCAACCTAAACATTACACTCCGCTCTTCATCTCTAATGTTGTAAGTAGCATTTCCAATAGTTAT
Organism: uncultured Clostridia bacterium; assembly: GCA_964556025.1. Classification (GTDB taxonomy): domain Bacteria; phylum Bacillota; class Natranaerobiia; order Natranaerobiales; family Natranaerobiaceae; genus Natranaerobius. The sequence goes on from CAZKUS010000003.1 coordinate 3,232, forward strand.
TTTAACACCAGGATAAATATTTTTCTGAGCTATAACTCGCCCGCCTTGTTTTTCTTGTAAAATATTTTGTAGATTTTCCTTTTCTTGAGTCAACTCGTCTTTACTCTGTTCTAAATGGGTTTTCGTACTCTGCAATCTAGCCAACATGCTTTCTTTATCTTGGGGAAGTTTTCCATGAGTTTCTTTCAATTTCTCCAGTACAGCCACAGCTTTATCCGTTTTATCTAAGTTCTCCTTAAGTTTTTTGAGCTCACTGTCTATTTCAGATTGTTTTTTTCTCAGTTTAGGATCTAAACCTACAAATAAACAAGTCGCTGTAGCAAAATTAGAACCTATCACCTTAGCAATTACTTCTTCTCTAGCAGTCACATTTCCTCCTACAAACAAACCTTTTTTTCCCTCATATACGTGTATACGATCACCTTGAACTTGACTGTGTAAAATCCCTTCCACAACTGATACATCGCCTTCGGCGTATACTGTAGCATTTTCAATAAATTTACACGTCACATTCCCACCAGCTGTGATCTCTCCTTTATGTCTTCCCTGTATTCCACCTTTTATATCTACATTGCCTTCGGCTTCTATATAACAGCTATCTACACTTTGCTTCACTTCGACATCTCCAGCGGCTTTAACTTTCATACCGCTCTGAATCTGCCCTTTTACCACCACATTGCCTACAAAATCTATATTTCCTATAGAAACATCTAGATCACCAGAAACTTCATATACAGGATACACATGTATAAATCCATCTTTTTTCATTACCACTTGACCATCATTTGCAACTTTTAAAGTTAAACCATCTTCACTGAGTTCCGTATTTTTGCCACCTTTGATTTGGCGGTCTTTACCTGGTTTGGGTGAAACAATATTCCCATACACATCTTTCCCTGGTGTCCCCTCTTCCGCAGGCACTTTAGTTGCCAATACATCTCCAACAGAAACGTTGGTAATATTATCGACATTAAAATAATCCACACTACCATCATCTTTAATAACGGGTTTTCTTTCTTTTTTCTCAAAATGAATTTCGATTTCAGCATCTTTACCATCTATAGCCGCTTCACCTTGAGCTATAGTTACGTATTCTCCTTTAGTACCTTCTGTAACACTTTTAGATATTACTTGATAATCAATATTATAGTTTATTTTTCTATTAGTTAACTCTTCAGTCACTTGTTCTAGTGATACTGCTTTTCCTCTACCTTGAGGTAAGTCTACTTTCAGAGTTGCTTCCATATTTCCATTTTCTACCCTGATATCAAAAGAACCATCAATAATATATTCAATTAAATATTCAGATATATCTTCTCTGACCCCTTCGGCTTTTCTAACAATTTCAACTACTGGTGCCTCATCTTGGATTTCAAGGCCCTTTTCCTCAAGTTTATTTTTCACATTAATCCACTTAACATATTCGCCTCTGCTTTCAGGTGGGTAAACAGACAAATACACTTCTGGTGTACGGGTATCACTTTCCTCTTGTTTTGAATCACCTTGATCAACAGCTATATCATCTTCCGGTTCTATAACCTCAATTTCAAAGTAACCATCTATACTGACATTCAAATTTTCATTGGGATTATTAGTTTTTCCTTGGTCATTTGTCTCATCTGAATCATTATTCGCATCTGTCTGATCAGCGATATTAGTAACTTCAATAATGCACGGTTTTCGATTCAATAAACCTTTTTTTGCTTTTTGTACTATTTGATAATTCAGGTTTTGCTCACTGACATTTAAACTATTAGCCGCTTCAGTCAGTGCTTGATCAAGGGTTTTTCCAGTAAATTTTTGGGGCAGTTCTGTCATCTTCATCACTCCATTATTTGACATGGATATATAAAGTTTCAATATAAATTTTGTTTTTTACCTGATAACCTTCCCCGTAACCTCATAATACCTTTTGAATGTAATTGGCTAATTCTAGATTCCGATAGTCCCATTATCTCAGCTATCTCTTTCAAATTTAGTTCTTCGTAATAGTACAATGATAATACTGTTTTCTCTTTATATGGTAATGAATCAATAGCTTCAGCCAGTTCTTTAACATTTGCCTGATTAACCACAGTTTGTTGTGGGTCAGGACTATCGTTATCAGGATATATATCTTCAAGTTTAAGCTCCTGTTCACCACTTGCAATGACATCACTAAGATAAGATGGTACTATCCAATTAGATTCCTGCCATAATTTATCTATTTCCGGCACACTTTTATTCAAGTACTGGCCTAGTTCACTGTTAGTTGGTTCTCGACCAAGCTTTTGCTCTAGATCGCGGAAACTATTATGCAGTGATTTCACTTCTTCCCTTAAATTTCTGGGTACAAAATCAAATTTTCTCAATCCATCTAAGATAGCTCCCCTAATTCTAATTCTGGCATAAGCTTCAAAAGGAACATTTTTGCTGGAATCAAATTTTTGACAGGCATCGATCAACCCTATTACTCCAAATGAAATCAAATCATCTCTATTAATGCTAGCTTCCGCGGAGTGATTAAACTTGTCCACCTGTTTTTGCACCAAAAAACTGTAATGTTGTATAATTTTTTCCAATTGTTGGCGGTCACCTGATTCTTGATAATTGTCTATCAAGCTATGATTCACTGTTACACCTCTTTAACACCTTGATTTATAGTTTTTATCGTTAACTTTCCAGAATCACAATACAGATCAATTGTTCGGCCGTAATCACCACCAACATCTTTAGTTGTAATTTTAATTTTTAGATCAGATAAAACTTGTTCTACAGCTTGGGTATTTCTTTCTCCAATTTTCAAAAGTTCACTTCCTCCGGAAAATTTAAACATATGTGCTCCACCGGCTATTTTAGAAACTAATTTAGTCCTATTACATCCCATATTCTCCATCTCTTCTATCAGGTCTATTATACCAGTATCTGCATATTTAGCACGTTTGAAGTGTTTTTTATTGCTAGGACTCTCAGGGAGCATTATATGAACCATACCACCAATTTTTGAAGAACTGTCATATAGTGTTATACCAACACATGAACCAAGCCCCGATGTTCTAATAATACTTTCCTTTGAGGCCACTTTCATATCTGCAATTCCAACTTTAACTACCATCATAGTCAAATCCCAATGAAGATAGTATTTTAGGAAAAGATTCATTATCCGGAATAAGGAAAAAGTGACCTCTAATTTTATTACCTTCATACATAAATTCAGTGCCAATTAAAATCACATGTTCACTTATTTCTTCATCAACCTGGAATAGAATCACTTCTAATATCGCACCGGCCATATCCACAGATATAGCTGGTATTGAAGGTCCTACATCCATTTTAGTCATATCTGCCAGGGAATTTAAATAAGAATTTGCTACTATGTTACCTGTTTCCATTAGGGCCGATTGTTCCATGTCATCTAGGTCCGTTTTGCTACTACTTTCTTCTTGTTCTCCTTTACCCATAAGAATATTAATCAGTTTAACAGCATCCCTATGTTTTAATAACAACATTAACGAACCCGGAGCATCGCCCTTAATTCTCATATATACCCCTGCCACAAGTTCTTCCGGTCCCCCTACTACTTCCGGAACTTCTTCAAATGGAAGAATATTAACTTCCGGAACAGTCATTTTAATAGATCTCCCTAAAAATTCCGATAAAGCGGTAGTTGCATGCCCAGCACCAACATTGCCGAGTTCTTTAAGTATATCTATGTGAAGTTCTTGTAAATTAAAATCTGACATGTTAATCGCACCTTTCATTGGCTGTCAAAGAACCTAACACTATTCTATAGTCATAAAATTAAGTATTAAGGTTACTTTTAATCTGATTTACCTCTTCTTTTTTCAATACCTCTGATAATTTCAAAAGAATCAGCAACCTGTTTTCAAGTTTAGCGACACCTTCAATGTATGTGCTCTCAACTCCTCCTATGATGGAAGGTGGTGGTTCAATTGCATCTTGAGGTACTTTAACAACATCTGAAGCTGAATCGACTATCATACCCACCATTACTTCATCTATTTTTACAGTAATAATACGAGTTTCATCAGTAGCTTCTTGTTTTGGTAAATTTAACCTCTGACGTAAATCTATAATAGGAACTACCATTCCCCTCAAATTGGTTACACCTTCAACAAAATCCGGTGCATGAGGGACTCTTGTTATGTCCAGCATTCTCTCTATGGTTTGGACCTGTAATATTTCTACTCCGTACTCTTCATCTCCTAGGTTAAAGACAATGTACTGTTGATCACCCATTTTAGCTTGTTCTTCACTCATCGGTACCAACCTCCTATAATAAAGTTTATTTATACAGTACTGACATAGTAGTTATCAATTCGATTAAAAAAATAGAGAGTTAACGTCAAGTATCAATGCTACTCGACCATCACCTAGGATTGTAGCACCTGTAAAACCTTTTACATCTGCTAAGAAACTTCCTAGAGACTTTATTACCACTTCTTGTTGTCCCAGGAGTTCATCCACAATCAAACCGGCCTTTTTATCTCCTTTTTTAACAATAATGGCAAAACGCTCATTTTCTTCTAGGTCTCCATTTCCTCCTTTTAGTTCATTATTTTGACTTATGTCTACATTTAATACTTGATGTAAGTCAATCAATGGAACCAGTTGATCTCTCAGTTTAATCACTTCTTGGTCTTGTACTTTTTGAGTATCACCATCAGCCAATATGGTAGTCTCTTCAATAGAAGCAAGAGGTAGAGCGTACTGTTCATGGCCAACATTTACCATTAAAGCTTGAATAATCGCTAAAGTAAGTGGTAAATACATGGTGAACTTAGAACCTTGATATATTTCACTATCCAAGTCAACTCGTCCACCGAGATTTTCTAATTTACTCTTAACAACATCCAAGCCTACACCTCTCCCGGAAACTTCAGACACTTCATCAGATGTACTAAATCCTGGTGTAAATAAGAAGTTAATAACATCTGAATCGGGTATCTGCTCACTCTGCTGGGTATCTAACAAGCCTCTAGAAATAGCCTTATTCCTAACTTTATTGGGATCGACACCACCACCATCATCAGACACTTCTATTACTACATTATTTTCATTGTGATATGCTCTAATTTGAACTGTGCCTTTGGCAGGCTTACCCATTTTTTCTCTTGTTTCGGCATCCTCTAAACCGTGATCAATGGCATTTCTAATTAAATGCATTAATAAATCGCCTATTTCATCAATTAAAGAACGATCTAATTCAGTTTCTCTTCCTTCTATGATTAGGTTAACCTCTTTTCCCAGGGAACGGGATAAATCTCTGACCATGCGAGGAAATCTATTAAAAACTTGATCCAAAGGAACCATTCGTACTTTCATTACCACATTTTGAATTTCACTAGTTATTCGACTAAACTGCTCACTAGTTTTTACTAGATCCGAAGTATCTTTGTTATCAGAGTTAGCAACCTGCTCTAATCTAGTCTTGTTAATCACTAATTCGCTAACCATATTCATTAAATTGTCTAATCTTTCGATATCGACTCGAACTGTTTTACCAGTTTTCATTTTTTGTTGATTTTGATCATCATCTTTTTGCTGATTCTTTTGTTTAGTAGAAGCTTGATCACTTTCTTCAGCTTGATTTCGATCTTCAATTTCAGTTTCAACTTCTATCGCAGCTGCTTCTTTACTCAATTGATCTACTATAGAATCTTTATCTAGTGATGTTATCTCTACCTGACTAATTTCTGATACAGATTCGACCTCTTGTTTTAAATCATCTGCTCCAGACTGTGATACAACTATCAATTCAATGTGTTCCTCAAAATTTTCGTCTTCTATCTCTTCAACTTCAGGATTGGATTTGACTATTTCACCCTGGCCTTCAACTTTTTGAAATACCATGAAAGCCCGTGCACCTTTTAACAACACATTTTCATCAAAAGATACTTTTAAATAATATGCTGAATAATTATCAGATATTGCTTGTCCTAACAAATTCTGTTCGTATTCATTTAAATCTAAAATTTCTCTTTCTGGTAATGAAGCTTCAGATTCGCCTTCATTAACTTTTTGTTGTGATTTTGAACTAGTTGTCTCATTAAATTGTTTATTTTGAGAATTTTTATCTTGTTCTTCATTTTGTGTTGGCTTTTGCTCCTGAACTATATCTTTAGAGCCGTTACCTTCACCTTGTTTAACATCTGAACCGTCTGCCTGTTTAAACGCCTCTTCCAATTTTGCCTGCATACTGTCAAAATCTAAATCAATCTGGTCACCTTCCGCCAACTTATCAACAAATTCTTCTAAAGCATCGGCACCTTCTAAAAGCAAATCAATGATGACTGGAGTTATTTTCTTTTCTCCCTGTCTAAAACTATCTAATATGTTTTCTAATTTATGAGTATAATTAGCCACTCCTTGATAACCCATAGTAGCTGCCATGCCTTTAATAGTATGTGCTACTCTGAATAATGCATCTAAAATAGAACGATCTTCGGGATTTTGTTCTAACTCTATCAAGTTTTGATTCATTGTCTGTAAATGTTCTCGAGCTTCATCAATAAATACATCAAGATATTGATTATCCATGTACTACACCCCCAAGTATATTAGGTAATCACCTTCATTATTTGTTGAGAAATAGAAGGCAATGGTAAAACTTTATCTACAAGGCCAGTATTTATAGCAGCTTTTGGCATTCCAAATACTACACAAGTAGATTCATCTTCAGCTAAAATATAAGCATTTGCTCTTTTTAACCTTTTAACTCCTTTGGCACCATCATTACCCATACCAGTTAGTACAACTCCTATTAGGTCTACACCCGACATTTCACTAGCAGACTCAAATAATATATCCGCACAAGGCCTAAGTCCTTTAACAGCTGGGCTATCATCCACATTTAACTTCCACCTATTAAGAGAAGTCGAGCCAGCCTTTGTTTGATGCCCCTTAACTTTTAAATGATAATTGCCTGGAGCTATATAAACTCTACCTTGCTCCAAAGTCATATTTTCGCTAGCTTCTGAAACTTTCATAGGTGAAGTATTATCCAATCTTTCTCCCAACAGTTTGGTGAAACCAGCGGGCATATGTTGGACTATTAAAATGCATCCTGGAAAGTCTTTTGGGAACTTAGGTATTAATTGATGTAATGCTCTGGGACCTCCAGTAGATGCTCCTATCACAACGACTTTTGGCCTGGAAACTTGGTCGATTTTCGGTCCTGACTCTACCTTTATATCTTCTTGTTCTAAGTTAAATTGCTCCTGTTTTTTATGACAGTGTAAGGTTTTTTGAGCAGCGGCATGATAGGCAGCTTTGATTTTTGAAATCAATTCCGTTTTTACTGTTTTGATATCAAGAGATATAGGACCTGATGGTTTACTTACAAAGTCTACTGCGCCTAATTCTAATGCTCGTAAAGTTTCTTCAGACCCTGTCTGTGTGTAAGAGCTAAGCATTATCACATTGGGGGGATTTGACAATTGTTTGATCTTTTGCAGTGTTTCAATACCATTTAGTTCCGGCATTTCAATATCCATGGTAATAACATGAGGTTTATGTTCGGGAATCAATTCTAGCGCTTTTTTACCATTTCTTGCCACAGCTACCACTTCTAATCCAGGTTCTTCTTGAATCATATCAACTATAATTCTTCTCATAAAAGCGGAGTCATCAACTACCATAATTTTTACATGATTACTATTCTCTTTTTGCATGGGGATACCTTCCTTTTGTTCTCAATTTTCTCTGCTCATTAAATATAAATCTGATTATAATGTCTTGAATATACTGAGGTAGTGATTCAAATTTAATTCCATAATGGTAAATTGTAACTCTATCAGAATCAATTTTTTCACTTCTGACTATTTTTCCCAAACAAATTATATTTTCAGTATAACTACTACTTCCTTCTTCTATATCTAAATCAAAATTTAATTCCAAATACGAACTTATCGGAATGACTTCTACTGTAGCCAGCTTCATGCCTCCACCACTTATATCTAGGGCATAAGCACCTTTTGTCTCACTTAATTCAGTTTCACAATCGTCATCTAATAGTCTGAATTTAGTTGGCATCTTTTTTTCTAAGCGGAAAAATTGACGCCTCTGTATCTTTTTCAACTTTTCAGGCTTTTTCACTTTTAATAATGGAACAGGTTTAGAAATATGGCCTTCTACAGGTTGCTTAAAATTATAAACCGCACCACGGTTAACTATATATCCAGATATATTTTCACCCTGCATAAAGTAAATAAGCCTACCCTGTTCTATAGGTGCAGATAAATACAAATGTTCTGAATCAATTTCTTCTATACGGCTGGAATAGTCGCGATCATCTTTTCTAATTTTTAAAGATGTCCCTACTTTTAACATGTTCTCTGCAACCTCCTCACGACAAGATCCAAATTATCAATAACTCAAGCTTCTGTTATCCGATCAGTTGACAACTCTCTTGCTAAACTGCGAATTGCTAAACCCGCAGGAGTATTAGATTTAAATGTCAAGGCTGGTCGTTGACTCTTAATACTGTTTGTTATTTGAGAGTCTTCAAATATATACCCCAACATATCTATATCAAAATCGATATAGTGCTTCAAAACTCGACTCAAATTTTTCCAGGTTGATAAAGCTTCACTTTTAGTCAAACATCTATTAATAATTAATTTAAATTCACTACTAATATTCATATAAATTAAGGATTTAATTAATGCATAAGTATCAGTAACTGCCGTTAATTCAGGCGTAGTTACTACGGCAGATAAATCACTCAGTTCCGTAAAAGCAAATACAGTTTTGTTAACACCAGCACCAGTATCAATAATAATATAATCATAATTAGCTGATTTTTTGATATCTGAAATAAACTGTAGACCTGCTTTTAACTTGTCACCTTGGTTATCTTGAACATAACCATCACTGCCGTGACTGTTTTTTGAACCACAAATCAGATCCAACCCCGGATAAACTGTAACTACTGCCTGTTCCCAAGGTATTTCGCCTAACATAAGTTGTTCCAACTTATTATTTGATCTAATTCCCATTAATATATCTAAGTTGAATAATCCAAAATTACCGTCTATTAAGAGTACTTTCGAATTCATTTCGTGCAGAGCACCAGATAAATTAACTACCAAAGCACTCTTACCCACTCCACCTTTCCCACTAACTACTGTAATCACTTGCGTTTCTTTGTCCAATAATGTTTGAGTTCTACCAATACCCTGATAACCTGTCCCAGTTGAAGATTTTTTTTGTTTCTTCACTAATTCTCTTAATTTCTCCGCTTGGTCACGCATATCGGTCACCCATCATTCTATCTAAAAATTTGTTTAAGGAGAACTCTTCTAAATCATCAGGGACGTTTTGTCCGATAGTCAAATATGAACAACCGATTCGATAATCCCACAATAAGTTGATCAAATTACCGAGAGAGTCTGTCTCATCAGTTTTTGTCATAATCAAACTATTATAATAAATATGGTCATAACAGGAAATAATTTTCTGCAAATCCTTATATTTAGTTCCCATACTAAGAACTAAATGTGTCATATCTGGTTGGAGTGTATCTATAAAGCTTTTCAGTTCAGTCATCTGCATTTGATTTTTATGGCTTCTACCTGCTGTATCAATAATGATGATATCCTTATCAGATAATTTATCAATAGCTTGTTTTAATTCTTGAGGAGTCATTACAACTTCTACTGGTAAACTTAAAATATCACCATAAGTTTTTAATTGCTCCACAGCCGCTATTCGATAAGTATCAATAGTGATCAACCCTACTTGGGCCTGTTCCATCAATGTATAACGGGCTGCCAGTTTGGCCACAGTAGTGGTTTTACCAACTCCAGTAGGCCCTATCATAGTTATTACTTTGGGTTTTTTATTTGTACTCGTAGAATCAACGGTAAACTTCAAGTTTTTCAAAAGATACTGCTTGAAATTTTCTTTAAAGAAGTTGTCATCATCTAAATATTCAGGATTCATTTCTTCAATGAAACCAGATATGAGTCCTCTAGCAACTTCATCTTTTACATCTTGATCCAACAAGTCATCGTAATAATCAGCTACTATTTTTGGCAGTTTATCTCGAAAAGAATTTTGTCTCACTTCTTCCATCATAGTTTTCATCATATTTTTAGTTTGATTCAATTCTTGTTTAAGATCGTTTAAAGATTCTTGACCAGTTTCTTGTTTAGGTTCTTGGCTAAATTCTTGGTTAGATTCTTGTTCAGCTCCTTGATTCGCTGTTTCTGTATTTATGTTATTATTGACTTGTTGAGGTACTGCCTCAATATTGGTATTATTTGATTCTTGGTTGTACTCCCGTTGTTTTTTTTCTATGATATCTCGCAATTGATGGAACTGATGTTCTTTAGCGATACTATAATCCTCTGAATTTTTTTGTCTTTTAGTTTGGGGTGTTAAGTTCAATCCAGATGAATTACCCTGTAAATTATTAGATTCTGAAAAATGGTTATGGGCAGGTTCACTAGCAACAGTTACCTCCAACATATTTTTGCCAAATAAACCAAAAATTCCACCTTTTTTAACCTTCTTGCTATTTAAAATTATAGCATTATTACCAAGATCATATTTGATTTGTTCAAGAGCTTCTTTTTCATTATGAGCCAAATATTTTTTTACTCGCATTTATGTTTTCACCACCCCAACTGATTGAGCTTCAACTTGAGGTTCCAATTCATGAAAAGAAACCACCATTAAATCAGGAAACATACTTTCAGTCAATCGTTTAAAATACAAGCGCACCATGGGAGAAGTAACAACTATAGGCTGTAAACCTTGTTCATTCAACTGTTCTAAGTAATTTTGAAGTTGTTTTTGGATTTTTTGTGTTAACTGAGGTTCAATAGATAGATAATTACCATGATCAGTTTGTTTTATAGATTCGGATATCTTTTGTTCTAAATCAGGACTTAATGTTATTACCTTCAATGGTTCCCCCTGTAATTCCTGCAGCTTTGTCGTTATTTCTCGACTTAAGTTTTGTCTTACATATTCTGTTAACATGTCGGTATCTTTAGTAACAGCTCCGTAATCAGTTAAAGTTTCTAAAATTGTAAGCAAATTCTTGATTGATACACCTTCTTTTAATAGATTAGCCAAAACCTTTCTGATTTCTCCAATATTTAGTATATTGTCTACCAATTCTTCAACAACGGTTGGGTATTCATTTTTAACATTGTCTACTAACTCTTTAGTTTCCTGTCTTCCTAAAAGCTCGTGAGCATGTCTCTTGATAACTTCTGTCAAATGAGTAGCTAACACTGAAGGAGGATCAACTACTGTGTAACCTGACATTTCAGCTTTTTCACGCTGACTTTCATCTATCCAAAGAGCGGGTAAACCAAAAACCGGCTCTTTAGTTTCTGTTCCTTCCAAACCAAGTTCTTCCAGTTTTCCTTGCATATTACCTGGCAGCATTACAAGGTAGTGATTAGGTAATACTTCTTCTCTTGCCACTTCTATTCCTTTAATTTTAATACAATATTCATTAGAATTGAGTTGTATATTATCTCGAACTCTAATAACCGGGACTACAATTCCTAATTCCATTGCCACTTGGCGTCTTATCATAGTAACACGATCTAACAGATCGCCACCTTGATCCGGGTCAGCAAGAGGTAATAAACCGTAACCAAATTCAAATTCAATAGGATCAACTTTTAATAATGACATTACACTCTCCGGGCTTCTGTACTCTTCAGCTTCTTCTTCTGTGGCGGCAGCCTGCTCTTCTTCAATTGTGGGTTCTGGTTCAATAGCACTTGTAATTCGAAAACCAAGAAAACCCATAAAAGAACCTAAAATCAAAAATGGTATCGGCGGCATACCCGGAACAATTCCTATTACTGCCAATACGCCTCCTACAATGTATAACACTTTAGGATGTGCTAAAATTTGTTTTATTACATCTTGACCTAAATTAGAATCAGATGCCGCTCTTGTAACCACAATACCTGTAGAAGTAGAAACCAATAAAGCAGGTATTTGAGTAACCAAACCATCACCGACAGTCAGTAATGTAAAAGTTTGCAACGCTTCTTCAAAACTCATCCCCTGCTGTGCCATTCCAATGACAAAACCGCCCAAAATATTTATAATAGTAATAACTATACCAGCGATGGCATCACCTTTGACAAATTTACTGGCACCATCCATGGCACCATAAAAATCAGCTTCTTGTTCGACTTCTTTGCGCCTCTCTTTAGCTTGATATTCATCTATTAAACCTGAATTCAAATCAGCGTCAATGGCCATCTGTTTACCTGGCATGGCATCAAGGGTGAAGCGTGCAGTTACTTCTGAAACCCTTTCAGCACCTTTAGTGATTACTATAAATTGAATTGTGATTAAGATTAAAAAGACCACAAAACCAACTACAGGATTCCCACCTACCACAAATTCACCGAATTGCATTATTACTTCACCGGCATAAGCATCTAACAGTATTAGTCGAGTTGAAGAAACATTAAGTGCCAAACGATAAATTGTGATTAATAGAAGTAGTGTAGGAAAAATAGAAAATTGCAATGGTTCCAAAGTGTACATGGAAATCAGCAATATAGTAAGAGCGAGAGTAATATTAAGTACCAATAAAAAATCTAAAAGTTCCGGAGGAACAGGTAAAATTAACATTAATACCATAGCTATGACTGCTATTACCACTATTAAATCTACATGACGCATAAACACGATCACTCCACCCTGGTTTGTTTTTTGGCTGTTTTAAAGTTGAATGTTGATAGCTGAGCTCTTCGATTGAACGAATTTTGTGATCAGTAAACTTTAATTCTACTGTTTGGGAGTTTTAGATGTACCAACCCGAAACATTGGATGTGAAATCGAAGAGTTCAGCTATCAACAACAGAATAAAACAACGCCTATTTTTTAAGCCGGTATACAAATGCTAGTATTTCTGCCACAGCCTGATATAGTTCTTCCGGAATTACATCACCGATTTCCACTGAAAAATATAAACTCCTGGCTAATTCTCTGTTTTCAACAACTACCACATCATTCTCTTCAGCTATTTCTTTAATTTTTCTAGCTACCACCCCTTGTCCTTTTGCAGTAACTTGGGGAGCAGTGAAGCCTTCGTCATATTTTAGTGCCACAGCTAAATGAATCGGGTTGGTAATTACTACATCAGCTTCAGGAACTTCACTCATCATTCGTTTTTTGGAAACTTCCCGCTGCTTTTGCTTTATTTTAGATTTAATTTGAGGGTCACCTTCGGTCTGTTTGTGTTCGTCTTTAACTTGTTGTTTGGTCATCATCATATTTTGTTCGTGTTCCCAAATCTGGTACACATAATCCAAAATACTCAAAAATAACAAAGCTAAACCAACTCTGAATATCAATGACCAGGTTATTTGCCCTACTTCCACAGCAATTTCCATTATAGACATATCAAAAAAGTACGGGAAATGATCCATCTGATTTACAAATAAAAAATAAACTATAGTTACGATGACTACCATTTTAAAAAGAGATTTACCCAATTCTACTAAAGCGCGCTTACTGAATATTTTTTGAAAACCCTTAATAGGATCTAATTTTTCCAGCTTGGGTTTTAGCGGTTCCCCTGTCAACAAGACACCTACTTGCAGCATATTAGTAACAATACCTACAAGAATAGCAGCAACAAATACAGGAGTCACAAATACAAAACCTTCCATCATAATAGTAAGCATTACAGAATGTATCTCTTCAATGGTAAAGTTTACCGAATTCATCTGAGTCCAAAAATTTTCTGTGAAATTCATAAATCTGTCTAAAGTAAATGGCAACACCAGATATAAAGTTGAAAAAGTAACCAAAAGTAACATCGACGAAGTCAGTTCAGTACTTTTGGCAACCTGGCCTTTATTCCTAGACTCCCTTCTGTGTTTCGGAGTAGCTTTCTCAGTTTTTTCCTGATTAAATAATTGTAGATCAAACCTATAATCAACTGTCATGGCGGTTCCCCCGCATCACTTACATAATTACCCGATATTATAATATTAGTATCAATTCATGCAAGCCTTCCCATATATTTTGAAATAGATTTCCCAAAACTAAGTTATAAAACGGCATTAACAGTAGTAAAGCTAGAAAACCTATAAAAATTTTAACGGGAAAACCAATTATAAATACATTCATTTGGGGTATTGTTCTAGCCAATATCCCCAGAGCTATATTGGTCAAAAATAATGTACCCAAAGCCGGTGCACTCACTTGTAGAGCCAGAACAAATACAGTAGAAAACATTTCATTTAAAAAAATGCCACCTTCACCAAGATTTACTAGTTGTCCCACCGGTAGATTGTCATAACTTTCGTAGATTGCTCTAATCAACATGTGGTGTCCGTTAATAGCTAGGAAGACCAGGATAGCCAGCATAAACTTGAACTGTCCAATAACGGGAACTTGCTCTTCATATTGCGGATCCATAACTCTAGCCATCATAAACCCCATCTGTACGTCTAATAATTGTCCGGCAATTTGGATTGCTGAAAATACTAAATTAGCTAATAAACCTACTGCTACACCAACCATTAATTCCATAAAAGCAAATAAAAGTATATTCATAAATTGCTGGTCAGGAATACCTTCAGGTGCTAACACAGGTAAAAATACCAAGGTTAGTATCAAGCTAAAACCCACTTTAATTTGATTGGGGATATAATTCCCACCAAAAACTGGTGCGGTCATTACCATACCGGATATTCTAGTCAATAGTAAGACAAATAGAACAGCTTGATCAACCAACCAGTTTGCAATCTCCACACTTGATAAACCTCCATATCAAAAGTTAAATAAATTGATGTAGATTAGTCATTATATTATTAGCAAATTCTGTTAATACCGTGTAAATCCAGGGACCGAAAAAAGCAACAGACAACAATACAGCCACAATTTTGGGTACAAATGCCAAAGTTTGCTCCTGTATTTGAGTAGTAGCTTGAAAGATACTTACCATTAGCCCTACCAATAAAGCTGAACCAAGCATGGGTGCCGCTGCAAGTAATACAGTTATCAAAGCTTCACGACCCAAATGTAGAACAAATTCTTCTGTCACTTTAATTCACCTCTATAAAAGCTGTATCACGTCAGCCAAAACTAATCAATAACGATCTAGTAATCAGATACCAACCATCTACCAGCACAAACAGCAAAACTTTAAAAGGCAGCGATATCATAACAGGTGGTAACATGAGCATACCCATTGACATTAGTGTACTAGCAACTATCATATCTATAATTAAAAAAGGTATGAATATCAAAAAACCAATTTGAAACGCAGTTTTTAGTTCACTTATTACAAAAGCCGGAATAATTACGTGAGTAGGTACATCTTCAATGGTTTCAGGATTTTCCAGTTCAGAGTAATCTATAAATAGCTCTAAATCTTGTTCTCTCGTCTGTTGATACATAAAATCACGTATAGGCTCCAAACCAGTTTCTATAGCTTCTTCTTGTGTTATTTCACCTTCACTGTAGGGAGCCCAGGCCTCATCATATACTTGTGACCATACCGGACTCATGATAAAGAAAGTCAAAAATATGGCCAAACCAATAAGTACTTGATTGGGAGGCATCTGCTGTGTGGCCAGTGCATTCCTGATAAAAGAAAGAACAATTACCACCCTGGTAAACGAAGTAGTAAGGATAAGTAGAGCTGGTGCCAAACTTAATATTGTCAGTAAGATAATAATCTGTAAGGTGAGAGCCAAATCCTCTGGTTCTTCTCCTTCTCCTACTTCCAAATCCAAATTTGGGATGGGGAAAGGTTGTGCAGCATCTACTTGTGATGGAAATGCGATTAAAATTCCTAGAATTAGACAGATCGATATTAATAACAGCTTACCCCTCACCATCATCATGTCCTCCCTCATCTTTTGAGCGCCTCATTTTGTTCAGTTCTTCCTGAAGTTGTTGCTCAAAAGATTCCATATCTTCAGTTTGATCAGTTTTGTTTCCAGAAAAAAACGGTAGTTTATCCTTTATTTTATGCATTAAATCTTGAATAGAAAAAGTAGAAGCATCTCCTGTTTCTTTAATTAACTGTAATTCTTCTTGGTTTAGTTCCACACTAGTCAATAAATTAATTTCTTTCCCTGCACCTAAAAGTAATATTTTATTTCCTACTTCCACTAACACTAACTTTTTTTCATTATCCAAGGGGAGGCTATCCAAAATTCTCATGTGATTACCTCTACCCAGATTATTAGAGTACTTCTTCAACAATTTTAATACTACAAACAATAATGCTATCACGGCTAAAAATACGATTATATAGAATACAAACCAAAGTAGCTGAGATGGATCACCAAAACCACTTTCTACATTGTCAGGCTCATAAGATGTCAATAATGTAATGGTATAATTAATGGAATCATTCAATTTCAAAGCCTCCCTTACCAAAAACACATCAATAACTAACACATCTATTCGTACATCTCTTAACCCATAGCTTTATTTATAGCTTCCATAACTCTATCTGGTTGAAATGGTTTAACAATAAAATCTTTGGCACCCGCTTGAATAGCTTCTATAACCATTGATTGTTGCCCCATAGCAGAGCACATAATTATTTTAGCATCGGAAGATTTTTGTTTAATCTCCTTTAGAGCTTCTATTCCGTCTTTTTCCGGCATAGTGATATCCATTGTCACTAAATCTGGTTTTAATTCATCGAATTTGTCTACTGCCTCCTGACCATTAACAGCTTCTCCCACTATCTCAAAGCCATTTTTAGTCAAAATATCCTTTATCATCATACGCATAAATGCTGCATCATCAACAATTAGTACTTTTTGACTCATTGGTACAACGCCCTCCCTTTTGCTTATTTAAGTTTTAATCTCACTGTAGTTTGTTTATCCTTTCAACAGGACTGATAATCTCAGTAATGCGAATACCAAAGTTTTCATCTATTACTACTACCTCACCTTTAGCAATTAATTTACCATTTACTTTGATATCCACAGGTTCACCTGCCACTTTGTCCAATTCTATAATGGACCCAGGCGATAGCTCTAATATCTCTTGGATCTTCTTTTTGGTCTGACCCAGCTCAACTGTAACTTCCAGCGGTACATCCATGATTAATTCAATATTAGAACTATCGCCAGTACCAGGCTGCTGTTGCCCCTCTAAAGATGAAAATTCCACTGGTTGATAGTCTTTTTGTGGTTGTTGTGCAGCTGCAGGCTGTTGCGGTGGTTGCTGAGGTGGTGGTTGTGGTGGTTGCTGCTGCATTGGTTGCTGTGGTTGCTCTGGTTGCTGCTGCGTTGGTTGTTGTGATTGCTGTGGTTGCTCTGCAGCCGGCTGTTCTGTTTTTGTTGGTTGTGGTTGCTCCGCAACTGGATGATCTTGTGTAGCTGATTCTTCTGATCCAGATGTCAAAGATGATACCATATTTTTAGAAAATTCTAGAGGGATCAGCTGCATTATTTCACTGTCTATTAAATTGCCAATTTTAAGGTCAAAAGCTACTTTTATCATGGGTTCAGCTGGTAGTTCCTCAATGGCCTCATCTGTTCCTAAATCCAACATTTTAACACTTGGTGGAGAAATATTTATGGATTGTCCAAGCATATCCGACATAGAAGTAGACGCTGAACCCATCATCTGATTCATGGCTTCTCCAACTGCACTCAAATGAAATTCTTCTATATCAGCTTCTTCATCTATATTAGTACCATCACCACCCATCATCAAATCAGCAATCATCTTTGCATCTTCTTGTTTTAAAATCAATACATTAATTCCTTCAAGCCCTTCTAAATACTCAACCTCTACCGCTACATGCGGTTTAGGAAATTCTTTTCTAAGCGTAGAATAATCAGTTATAGAAACTCTAGGTGTGGTAATGGAAACTTTTGAGTTCAATAGTACTGACAATGTAGTAGCAGCAGTGCCCATGGTGATATTACCGATCTCACCAATAGTGTCTTTTTCAGTATCAGATAGAGTTTCTTCTCCGTCTCCCCCATTTCCAGAACCACCAGAGCCAGATCCTGTTCCTCCTCCACCGTTACCACTATCTCCACTATCGCCATCATCTTCATCAGAACCTTTTAATAAAGCATCAATTTCTTCTTGAGACAAAATATCTTTATTGTTCTCCAAGGGAATCCTCTCCTTCCCTGACTACTTGTGTAATTTGAACAGCCAATTTATTTTTAATTGATCCAGGCTTACCTTTAAATTTAGTTCTTTTACCTACAATCATATCTATTTCACTATCAAAAGGTCTATCCAAAGAAACTACATCCCCTTCTTGTAAACTCAAAAATTCTCGTACTGAAATTTTACTACTTCCTAATTCAGCTTTAATCGGTACTGAAGTTTTGTTTAAACGATCTTTTATAGC
Organism: uncultured Clostridia bacterium; assembly: GCA_964556025.1. Taxonomy (GTDB): domain Bacteria; phylum Bacillota; class Natranaerobiia; order Natranaerobiales; family Natranaerobiaceae; genus Natranaerobius. The sequence continues at coordinate 21,575 of CAZKUS010000003.1, forward strand.
TTGTGATTCTTCTTCAGTGATTTTTTTCTGATGCCCTGTAGCAAACCAAAATCTAGCTGTTAAACGATCTATCACAGGTTCTAAGAAAATATAAGGTAGACAAATATTGAACAAACCTTCTGATTCGCCTACTTTTACTGAAAAAGCCACAACTGCCACCATTTCATTGGGAGAAATGATTTGAGTAAACTGGGGATTATTTTCAATTCTTTCAAATTGCGGCTCTAGCTCTCCCACATTTTTCCACGCCTCTGACATACTATCCATCATGCGATTAAAAATTTTTTCAGCTACAGCAGATTCAATTTCTGTCAATTCTCCGCTGGTTTCAAATGATTCCCCAGGTCCTCCCAGTAATCTATCTATTATGGAAAAAGCAATATTGGGATTAAGCTCCATTAATGATTTGCCTTCCATGGGAGATGCTGAAAAAACTCCCATTATGGTGGGGCTCGCCAATGACCGCATAAACTCGTCATAAGTGACCTGGTCTACAGATGCCAACTCAATTTCCACATATGTCCTCAAGTAAGCAGACAGATAAGTTGATAATAATCTAGCAAAATTCTCATTGATCATCTGCAGTGTTCTAATTTGGTCTTTAGAAAACTTAGCAGGCCGCTTAAAATCATATGTCTTAACTTTTTGAGTTTCTTGATGTTTTGCTTCTTCCATTTCTAAATCGCCAGTAGAAATAGCCGATAATAAATCGTCTATTTCAGATTGAGAAAGAACTTCCGACATATATTTCATCCCCCCAATAACACATAACCAACGTACCTACAAGACTAAATTTCACGTAATTAGCGGTTGATTAAAGTAAACATTGACAACTTCTCCTTCAGAAATTCGTTCATTAACAGCTTCCTTAATTTCTTCACGAAGGTTTTCCATTCCTTCTTGATCTTCTAATTCCTCTGAAGTTGTAGCACGCAAAATTGTGTAAACTTGATCTTGTATTTGTGGTTCACGTTCTTCTAATTCAGATTTGGCATCTGAGTCCGACAATTCTAGCATTATCTCTACTTGAAATATAGCGCGTGCTCCCTCGTCTGCTAAGTTAGTGGTAAATTCTCCCAGGGGAAAGGTAATGCCAGTATATTCTACTACTTCTTCACCATTATCTTCATCAGGGGAGCCAACAACATTAGTAGCTATAAAATAGGCAATTCCAGCAGCAAGTAAAATGAGCACTATACCAGCAATTATAACAACACCAATACTTGTTAAAAAGCTTCTATTTTTCAAATTCATCCTCTCCCCTCTCAAATAGATCATCATCATCTCTGTCAAAGTATTCATCTTGTCCCCACGTAGACCATAGTACAGTGATATCTACTCTTCTATTCAACTGTCTATTTTCTGGACTGTCATTGGGAACCATAGGCTGGTATTCGCCGTACCCTGTTGCCCGCAGCCTTTCTGGATCCAAGCCAGCTTCTTCTGTTATAAAGCGTAAGACTGCCGTCGCTCTTCCTGTGGATAATTCCCAATTAGAAGGAAACTCTGGCGTATTTTGGGGAACATCATCCGTAAATCCCTCTATGCTTATTTCATTGGGTAACTCTTCAAGTATATCGGCAATATCTTCTAATATTTGATATGCCTCCTCTTTCAAATCTGCTTCTCCGGGATCGAATAGTATTTTATCTTGAAACCGTATCACAATTCCTCTATCCTCTGTTTCCATCATGACTACATCTGCTAGTTCTTCATCTTCCAAATACTCTGCCAGCTGGTCATGTACATCTTCCATCATTTCCTCTTCTTCAGTTGGTATATCCTCTTCTTTGGGATCCGGTAACACCATATCCGGGTCTTCCTGAGGTATTTGCGCTTCATGTTCAGGTAAAACTCCAGAGAAGCTGTCCTGAATAGAAATTAGCATCCGCTCAAACTTATCGGCATCAATAGTAGAAATAGAATATAGTAACACGAAAAAAACCAATAGCAATGTCATCATATCACCGAAAGTCTGGAGCCATCCGCCCCCACCTTCTCCTTGGGAGCTTTGCTTATTACCGCGCCTTGATTTATTAGACCTCGGCATCAGCGTCCACCACCTCTTCTTCCTCCTCTTCAGCTAATGCATCCCTGGAGCTAGGTGCCAAGAATGCTTTTAGCTTTTCTTCCACAATTCTGGGATTTTCTCCAGCTTGAATACTCAGCATACCTTCTAACATGACCTCTTTTAATAGAACTTCATCATTACTCTTTATTTCCAATTTATTTGCTATAGGAAGAAAAATTAAATTTGCCGCTACCATACCATAAAGAGTAGTCAGTAGCGCCAATGCCATACCGGGACCGATTGCATCAGGATCATCAAGTTGATCGAGCATAGCTACCAAACCTATCAAAGTACCTGCCATTCCAAAAGCCGGAGCAAAAGTACCCATGGTTCGGAATATATTTTGACCGATTTTATGCCTCTCTTCTTGAAATGACAGTTCAGTTTCCAATATACTTCTCACTAATTCCGGATCAGTACCATCTACTACTAGCTGCACGCCTTTTTGCAAAAAATCATTATCCATTTCTTGAACATCATCTTCTAAAGCAAGCAACCCTTCTTTTCTGGCTTTTTCTGCTAAATTTACCAGAAGATTAATAGTTGCTGCAGGATCTATATTTTTATACTTAAAGGCATTGCTGGTAGTTTTAGTTAAAGAAAACACTTGTTCCAGCGGATAACTGATTAGGGTTGCAGCAACTGTTCCTCCAATTACAATCAATACAGATGGGATATTTAAGTACATATCGACATTACCTTCAATAATTACAGCTCCTATTAATACGAGAACCCCTGCTATTAACCCTATTAATGTTGATATATCCAAAGTCCCCACCTCATTTCTCACCATCGTTTGCTTGTCCATTTTCTTTCATAATAGCCGTCGTAGGGTGGCAGCCCACCCTACGACGGTATTCTACTACCAGGTCTATAACCTCTTCCGAGGTTTCTTTCACCAGAACTTTTCTTCCTGTAATCGTAGTTATCACTGTGTCAGGAGTTTCTTCAACAAACTCAACTAAATCAGCATTAATCACGTATTTTTTCCCGTTTAAACGAGTAACATTAATCACATCAGCCACCTCTTTTTTCAAGGTTCAAAACTTACTGCTTCATATTAACCAGTTCTTGAAGGACTTCGTCTCCAGTGGTCACAGACCTGGAGTTGGCCTGGAAACCGCGCTGGGTGACAATCATATCAGTAAACTCTTCACCCATGTCTATATTGGACATTTCCAGAGCTCCAGGAGAAATTTCTCCCCTACCTCCAGTTCCTGCCACACCGTAGGCTGCTTCTCC
>CAZKUS010000004.1:0-24555 GCA_964556025.1 uncultured Clostridia bacterium
TCCAGCACTAGAAAACAAAGCTTCTACAAATTGGTCTGAATCGAATTCTTGCAAGTCTTCCATCCCTTCTCCCACACCAATGTACTTAATAGGAATACCTAGTTCTTGAGACAGGGCCAATACTATCCCACCTTTAGCTGTACCATCTAATTTCGTCAAAATTATACCTGATACCGGGGTCACTTCAGAAAATAGTTTAGCCTGATTCAATGCATTTTGTCCGGTAGTAGCATCTAAAACCAAAAAAACTTCATGGGGCGGTACTCCATTTTCACGTTCAATGATCCGAGAAACTTTTTTAAGTTCATCCATTAAATTTTGCTTATTATGTAATCTACCGGCAGTGTCACAAATCAGTTGATCAACATTTCTGGCATTTGCTGCCTGCAAAGCATCATACACCACAGCTGCAGGGTCAGAACCAGCTTGATGTTTAATCATATCTACTCCTACTCGCTCTCCCCAAACCTGTAATTGATCAATAGCTGCTGCCCTAAAAGTATCTGCTGCAGCAAGTAATACCTTCTCACCTTGAGATTTATATCTATGAGCTAATTTACCTATAGATGTAGTTTTGCCCACCCCATTAACTCCAACAATCATACTTACCTTGGTTTTACCATTGGTATTTAAGGATTTGTCCCCCTGATCAAGCATTTGTTTCATCTCGTCTTTTAAAATTTCATGAACTCCTTCAGCATCTTTGATTTTTTCCTGTTTGACCCTAGCTTGTAAATTTTCTATTATAGTTAGTGTAGTATCTACTCCCACATCAGCACTAATGAGTATATCCTCTAATTCTTCGTAAAATTCTTCATCAATAGTCCTGCCACTGAATAAATTTTCTAATTGAGAAACAAAACTCTGACGAGTTTTAGATAAACCTACTTTTATTTTAGAGAAAATCCCCATATTTCTAAAACTCCTTTCTTTTTGGCTCAGTTTAAGTTGAATGTTGATAGCAATAAACACTTCAATTGAACTTTTTTAAGCAGTTTCTGTAATATCATCTTCATCTAGTTTAACAGATATCAGTTGGCTAATACCTGGTTCAGACATAGTAACCCCGTAAAAACGATCTGCTGCCAACATGGTTTTTTTTCTGTGCGTAATGACTATGAATTGAGTTTTGTTGGCATACTCTTTTAGGTATCTTGTCAAAATGTCTAGATTAGATTCGTCTAGAGAAGCATCAATTTCATCCAAAATACAAAAAGGTGTTGGTTTGATTTGGTGAACTGAAAACAGTAGTGAAATAACTGTTAAAGCACGCTCCCCACCTGATAAAAGTGATAAAATTTGCTTTTTCTTACCGGGGGGTTTAGCAATTATCTCAATTCCTGTATTGAGTAAATCATCTTTATCCGTATACTCCAAATAAGCCGTTCCACCTTGATAAATTTCTTTATAAACACTTCCAAAGGCATGATTGATTTCATCTACTGTTTTGGCAAAACTATCTTTCATAGTGTTATCTATCTCTGTTAATAATTGTTTTAATGATTGTTCAGCATTTTGTAGATCACTCCGCTGTGCTTGTAAAAACTCGAGACGTTCTTTTAGTCGATTATATTCTTCAATCGCCGCTAAATTTACAGTACCTAAATCAGCCATTTCATTTTGCAATTTTTTAATGTGACCTTCCTGATCTTGATAATTGTCGATGGGTTTTTGATACTTAAAAGCCTGTTCATAAGACATTTGATACTGTTCCTCAAGACGTGTCAAAATAGTTGATAATTCATTTTGCACTCTACTTTTTTGCATTTTCAATTGACTAATCTGCTTTTCTAGTTCTCTCTCTTCTTGGGAAAGTGTTTTATTGGCAGCTTCCCACTCCTGTACTTTAGACCGCAGAGATTCTCTATCACTTTTCATTTGATCAAGTTGTCCTGATAATTGCCCTTGTCTTTCATATAATCGATCTAGTTCAATTTTGTTGTTTTTCTTCTCAGAAATAGTCGTAGAAATTTTTTGTTCCAGCTGTTCTAATTCTTCACTATTATTTGGGATTTTATAATCTTTATAGTCCTGTAATTGTTTATCTAATTCTTTTTTTTCTTCATTTAAGTTCTTCAACCTTTCATCAAATTTGCCTATCTCAATATCCAATTGTGATTTTTCATTACTTAAACTCTGATATTCAGCACTAGATTTGGCAAATTCAGATTCCAAGCTATCAATTTCTTCCCGCAATTCATGCTCTTGTTTTTGTAAGTTTTTCATTTCTTGTTTCTTATTAGTCATATCATTCAACAGAGCTGACAATTGGTTATCCTTATCCTGTTTTTTTAGTTTGGAAACTTCAATCTGTTCATTTATATTTTGCTCTTCTTCTGTCAACTTTTCCCGGTCTTTAATAATACTACCCAATTCCAATTCCAACTGATGCTTTTCTCGTGAATATTTTTCCAACTCACTTTTTTGTGTTTTTATTTCTTCTATTACTGTATCCCGAGATTTTTGTAATTTTTCCAGATCAGTTTGAGTTCTAGAAATTTTATCTTCTAAGGTTTCTTGATCCTCATTTTGCAGTAATTTACTCCCACTAGTAGATGACTTTTTATGACTTCCTCCTACCATTGCTCCGCCTGGTAAAATTAATTCTCCATCTAAGGTGACTATCTTAAGAGAAAAACCCAGTTTTTTGGAAATATCTAAACCTTTCCGTAAATCAGAGACTACAACTACCCTTGCCAAAAGATGATCTGCAATCACTTGATATTCTGGAGACACTTTGACCAACTCAGACCCTATTCCAGTAATATTAAAATTACAAAGTATTTGTTTTTGATTGCGATTTAAAAATCTAGGTTTCAAATTATCTAAAGGGAGGCAAGTTGCTCGTCCTTTATTGTATTGCTTTAAATACTCAAGTACACTTTTCGCCACTTTATCAGTTTTTGTTACTACATTTTGCATGCTCTGTCCCAGTGCTGTTTCAATCGCTTTAGCATACTTATTATCAGTTGATAACAGCTGAGAGACAGTTCCTTTAATGTCATGCCACTTGGCTGGATCTTGTTGTTTTAATCTGATTACTTCCTGAACACCACGAGAAAAGCTATCAGTTTTATATAATTCTGTTAAGGCTTCATATCTCGATTTATAGCCTTGCAATAATCTATTTAACTCATTTATCCGTTCAGTCAAATTATTATGACGAGATTCTCGCTCATCTAATTGCTTCTGCCTTGCCTCCATGTTATGAGAAATTTCATTAAGCTTACTCTGTTTTTGTTCATGTTTGGTTTCCAATTGACCTGTTTTAACTTCAAGTTCAGATATTCGCGATTGATGTGAACTGATTTCTTCTTCCAATTCACGATTTTCATGACGCAATCGATCGTGTTCTTTACATTGATTGTTGTATTCAGCTTCCAGATGTTGTTTTCTATTTATAACTTCTATTAAGGTAGCTTTGCTATTATCTAAATCCTGATTTTCCCTAGACAGTTCGTCGATCTTCGCTTCTACCTGGCGCAATCTATTGCATTTAGATTTCCGTTCCAGGTGTAAAGACTCAATTTGATTATTCAGATCGTGTGATTTATTCTGTATATCTGCTACTTGACTTTGAAGCTGTTGCTGATCTTCCGCCAAACGCTGCTTCTCCTTTTCAAGATTTTCCCAACGCTCATCCAAAATTTTATCTTGTCCCTGTTTTTGTTCAATCTCACTAACTATAGAAATATTAGTTTGTTGATAACTTTCAATGTCTTTTTCTATTTGTTGAAGTTTGGTTTTATCAGTTTCTAACTCAGCTTCTTGTTTTTTTAAATCAATAGTTTTCTGTTCTATATGATAATCCATCTGTTTTTGCCGTTCATCTAATTCATACCATTTTTTACGTTTCTCTTCTATTTTATGGGCTAACAAATTTACCTCTAAATTAGTCAATTTGTTATTTAATTCTTGATATTTTTTAGCTTGTTCTGCTTGTTCTTCCAAACCAGGAAGTTGCTGTTGTAGTTCTTCCACTATATCTGAAACTCTATCCAAGTTGTCACGAGTTTCATCCAGTCTTTTTAATGCTTCCTGTTTTCTGGACTTATGTTTTAAAATACCAGATGCTTCTTCGAATAAATACCTTCTTTCAACTGGAGAGGCCGATAAAATCTTATCAATTTCTCCTTGACTGATAATAGAGTATGTATCTTTCCCCAAACCAGTATCCATAAAAATTTCTTGGATATCTTTCAGTCGGCATGGAGTTTTGTTTAATAGGTACTCACTATCACCGCTGCGATAAAATTTTCTGGTTACAGTGACCTCTTGATAATCTAAGTTTAAAAAATTGTTACTATTATCTAGAGTTAGTGATACTTCCGCCACATTCATAGGTTTTTTTGCTTGAGTACCGGAAAAAACAAAATCTTCCATTTTATCTCCTCTAAGTGATTTTGCCCTGTGTTCGCCCAACACCCATCTAATAGCATCACTTATATTGCTTTTACCACATCCATTAGGTCCTACTACTGCTATTATGCCACCGGTAAAATCAAAAGTGGTTTTTTCCGGAAAAGATTTAAAACCTATTAATTCTAATTTTTTAAGCATAGTATCACACTCCTATCCACATGAGCAACAAAATACCTGCTTGTTTCCACAAGCAGGTACAATTACAATAGAACAACTTAAACAATAGAGTAACTTAAATATATCTGTCTTTACTATCTTGATTCAAGATAAAATTTAATCGCAGTTAGTTTGCACCCTACTTGTATTAATACTACATTTTATCCAAAAAATCCTGCTTAATTTTTTAATCTAACTACAAATCTATTTATCTAATTCTTGTATAGCGCACTTAGCAGCTCTTTGTTCCGCTTCTTTTTTGTTTTTACCACTACCCCGCCCCACGGTAGTTTGATTTACATATACTTCAGCCACAAATAATTTGTTATGATCCGGACCAGACTCCTCTACAATTTTGTAGTGAGGTGGTTTGCCATATTTATCTTGCACTTTTTCCTGCACCATAGTTTTATAGTCTCCCAATTGTTCTTTGGAAACTTGACTCATTTTATCACTGAAAAGTTGTAAAATTAACTTTTTAGTATACTCAAAACCTTTATCAATATATATCGCTCCAATTAAAGCTTCAAAAGCATCGGCAAGAGTAGATCGACGTCCTCTGCCACCAGTGCTCTCCTCTCCCTTACCCAATCGTAAATAAGATCCTAGCTGTAGCTTTTGCGCTTCTTGGGCCAGTGATAGTTCACATACTAACTCTGCTCTCAATTTGGTTAATTCACCTTCTGGCATGTCTGGATGATTATTATAAAGAGCTTCACTTATAACCAGTTCGAGTACTGCATCTCCTAAAAATTCTAATCTCTCATTATGCATAACTTGTCCTCTATTTTCGTGAGCGTACGAAGTATGCGTAACCGCTTGAAGAAGTAGATTATTGTTTATTGCAACTCCCAGCTTATCTTGTAACTGTTTTATATTTCGGTATTGTTCTCCCACTTAGCATCCCTCTCTTATTCACTATATTTTTTCAAAACTAAGCTGGCATTAGTTCCACCAAAACCGAAATTATTTATTAACGCAGTATTTAATTCCACTTCACGACCTTGTTGAGGGACATAATCCAGATCACATTCTGGATCAGAATTTTCTAGATTAATAGTGGGATGTATATAACTATCACGCATAGATAGTAATGTTGCTATACTCTCCACACCACCAGCGGCGCCTAATAAATGACCAGTCATTGATTTAGTAGAGCTGACCATTACTTTATCAGCATAATCTTCAAATACATCTTTTATAGCTAAAGTCTCTAATTTATCATTATATGCAGTTGAAGTTCCATGAGCATTAATATATTGAATTTTTGATTTTGCAATTCCAGACTCAGAAATAGCTTCTTCCATACAAGCTTTAGCACCTTTAGATTCTGGGCAGGGAGCAGTCATGTGATAAGCATCTCCACTCATACCAAAACCTACAACTTCACCATAAATATATGCTCCCCTTGCTAGAGCATGTTCCAAAGTTTCTAACACTAATATCCCTGATCCTTCTCCCATTACAAAACCGTCACGTTCATTATCAAAGGGACGACTAGCTCTTTGAGGATCATCATTACGAGTAGATAAAGCTTTCATAGAACTAAAACCTGCTATAGCCAACGGTGTGATTGTCGCTTCAGCCCCACCTGTTATCATAACATCACTTTCTCCACGCTGTAATATTCTGTAAGACTCTCCTATAGCATGTGTTGCTGTAGCGCAAGCTGTAACTATAGTCAAATTAGGACCAGTAGCACCTAAGTCAATAGACAACTTACCTGATGCCATATTGGCAATCATCATAGGAATAAAGAAAGGACTCACTCTTTTAGGACCTTTTTCCAACAATGTTTTATGACTATCCTCAAAAGTTTGTAGACCTCCGATTCCGGAACCAATTGATACTCCTACTGAGTCCTTATTTTCCTCATTGATTTCTAATTTAGCATCATCCACAGCCATTTGACCAGCTGCAGAGGCAAACTGAATAAATCTGTCCATTCTTCTGGCCTCTTTTTTAGGAAAAAAATCGGTGGGCTCAAAATCTTTCACTTCTGCAGCTATTTTAGTAGAAAAATCTTCAGTATCAAAAGATTTTATTTCGTCCACACCACTTACTCCGGCTTTTAAGGAGTTCCAAAATTTATCTTTTTCACTACCTACTGGGCTTATTACTCCCAATCCTGTCACAACAACTCTATTCAAATTAATCACCCGCTTTCGTGTACTGAATACAAACAGGATCAAATAAATATCTATTTAAACCAGGAAATTTATTCCAATATATTATTTACTTCACACTATATAACAGTTGCTATAATTAGAGAAAGTCCCAAAGGGACTTTCTCTATTTTATTGGTTTTGTTCAATATAATTGACAACATCACCAACTGTTCTCATTTTTTCAGCTTCTTCATCGGAAATTTCCATGTCATATTCTTCCTCAAGAGCCATGATAAGTTCTACTATATCCAAAGAATCAGCTTCTAAATCTTCAATGAAATTCGCTTCCATTTTCACCTGTTCTTCATCAACTCCTAGCTGATCAACAATAATATCTTTGACTTTATCAAAATTAGCCACATTGTCACCTCCCCTCATAAAGTTTACTGTATTGGCAATATATTTCACTGCAAAATTTAATTACAGTTAAATTATACTGTTACAAAATTATATTTAATTCATTACCATTCCACCATCCACATTGATTACTTGCCCAGTAATATATGTAGCATCTTCAACTAGGAACTTCACAGTTCGGGCAACTTCTTCTGGCTGTCCATATCGGTTTAAGGGTATCTGTTTTAACAATTGCTCTTTCACATCATCAGGCAGTTTATCTGTCATGTCAGTGTCAATAAATCCAGGTGCTACCGCATTAACTCTGATGCTTCTGCCAGCGAACTCCCTAGCCAGGGTTTTAGTTAAACCTATAACTCCGGCCTTACTGGCAGCATAATTAGCTTGACCAGCATTGCCCATAACTCCAGCTATGGAAGCCATATTGACAATACACCCCGACCTGTTTTTCATCATAGACTTGGAAAACACTTTACTACAATTATAAACGCCTTTTAAGTTTACATCAATCACATCTTGAAAATCCTGTTCGTTCATTCTCAAAAAAAGTTTATCTTTAGTTATACCGGCATTATTAACCAGTACATCAACTTTCCCGAGTTCTTGAATAGCAAAGTCGCCCATTTTAGCTACAGAATCCATATCTTCAATAGAGGCTTGATAACATTTGGCAGTTTGTCCTAATTCTTCCACCTGTTGAATAAGTTCATGACAAGGACCTGAACTAGAAGCGTAATTTATCAGTAAATCATAACCTGTTTTCGCAAGTTCTAAAGCAATATTCTTACCAATTCCCCGGGAACCTCCGGTAACCACCGCAACTTTACCCATAAATCAGGTCCTCCTTTTTCGAAATTAAAGATTGTAAATCGTCTTCACTGTCCAAAGAAGTTTGAAAGACTTTACGGTCAACTTTTTTCAATAATTTACTCATAGTTTTACCAGGTCCTACGTCAATAAAACTATCAAACTGCAAATTTAATAATTTGTTGAATGATTGATGGAGAAGAACGGGCGACATTACCTGTTTGACGAGATTTTCTTTAACTTTTGCTTTTGAGTCAAACGGTTCTCCAGTTACATTAGAAATCACTGTTAATTCAGGTGTCTTAAGCTCTACCTTTTCAAGTTCATTACTCAACTTATCAGCAGCCGGTTTTAATAAATCACAGTGGAATGGTGCACTCACTGACAGTTCTTTTGTTTTTTTAGCGCCTAATTCTTGGCATTTTTTTTGAGCCATATCCACAGCTTGCACTTCTCCAGATATTACTAACTGTTTTGGACTATTATAATTAGCAGGTACAACATATTGATCAGATTCTTCTCTTACTGCATCACAAGCTTTTTCAACTTGCTCACTGCTTAAACCCAAAACAGAAACCATTTTTCCTTTACCTTCAGGCACAGCTTCTTGCATTAATCTCCCACGCTTTTCCACAACTGTTAAAGCTTGTTCAAAAGGTATAGCATCTGCTAATACTAGAGCACTATATTCTCCCAGACTCAATCCACAAGCACCTTGAGGTGAAAAACCCAGTTCCTTTAATACCCTAGCAGAAGCCACTGAAGTTGTCAAAATTGCTGGTTGGGTCAGTTCAGTTTTACGTAGCTCCTCTTTACTCCCTAAAAAAATTTTTTCTTTAATATCATATCCTAGGGCTAAACCTGCTTGATGAAAAGTGTCTTGTGCAACTTGGTAATTATCATACAAAAATTTACCCATCCCTATATATTGCGCACCTTGTCCAGGAAAAACTAATGCCAACTTTGTCATCTCATCTATCACTCCTTTCCAGTAACTCTGAATCAAAATTTCCAATTAACTGTTTACTTTCAGTAATTACCTCTTGTATTATCTCATGGGCTGATTGTTCTTCGCCTATCAGACCGGAAATCTGACCAACCATAACAGACCCTTCATCAACATCTCCATCTCGCACAGCTTTAGATAAGCCGCCTGCACCAATTTTTTCTAATTCTTCAGGAGAAGCACCTTGTTTCTCCATTTTATCAAATTTTTTAGCCAACTTATTTTTTAAAGTTCGTACAGGATGTCCAGTTGATCTAGCAGACACCACCGTATCTCTATCTTTTGCTTTTTTAACCGCTTCCTTATAATTTTCATGAACAGTGCAGTCGTAACAGAGCACAAATCTACTACCCATCTGTACGCCTGAAGCACCTAAAGCTAAAGCCGCTACCAGACCACGTCCATCACCGATTCCACCTGCTGCTATGACCGGGATATTTACAGAGTCAGCCACTTGAGGAACCAAAGCCATAGTAGTCAATTCACCAATATGTCCACCTGCTTCCGTACCTTCCACTATAACAGAATCTACCCCTTGTTTTTCCATTCTTTTAGCTAAAGCCACAGAAGGTACTACGGGAATAACTTTTATTCCTGCCTCTTTCAATTTATCCATATATTTAGCAGGATTACCAGCCCCAGTAGTTACCACTGGAACATTTTTCTCTATTACCAAATCAACTATCTCATCGGCAAAAGGAGATAGTAGCATAATATTTACTGCAAAAGTTTTATCAGTTTGTGCTGTAACTTTATCTATTTCCTCTGAAACAACTTCTACTGGCGCATTACCGGCTCCTATTACTCCTAGTCCTCCAGCTTTGGAAACTGCTGCTGCCAACTCACCTGTAGCAACCCATGCCATCCCTCCTTGTAAAATGGGATAATCAATATTTAAAATTTCCAAAAGTCGATTGGTTTTAGACAAAGTATCTCCCCCTTTTGTTGTGTTTACCATCTGATTAAACAAGAACCCCAAGTCAGGCCTCCGCCGAAACCGACTAAGGCTACCAAGTCTCCTGGTGAAATTTGATTTTCTTGAACAGCTTCATCTAAAGCTACTGGTATAGAAGCCGCGGACATATTTCCGTATTTTTCTAGGTTTACAAAGGTCTTTTCCTTGGGAATTCCCAAGCGATTCATTGCTGAATCTATTATTCTTTTATTGGCTTGATGTGGTATAAAGAGGTCAATATCAGAAGATTTTTCACCAATTTTGTGTAGCGATTTTTCAGTAGTTTCTCCTATAACTTTAACAGCAAATTTAAATACTTCATTGCCATTCATCTGTATACAGTGGAGATTATCAGCTACAGTCTGTTCCGAAGCTGGTAACAGAGAACCACCTGCGGGCTGTTTTAATAGCTCACCTTTACTCCCATCTGCTCCCAGATCAAAAGAAATTAATCCTTTTTCCGGATTATCACTCGGACCCAATACAGCCGCTCCGGCCCCATCGCCAAAAAGTACACAAGTATTTCTGTCTTCCCAATTAGTAATTTTTGACAGTGTTTCTGCACCTATAACTAATATATTCTGATAAACTCCAGATGTGATGAACTGTTTAGCTACCACCAAGCCATATAAAAAACCAGTACAGGCAGCTTCTATATCAAAAGCAGCGGCATCAAAAGCTCCCAATTTTTCTTGAACAAGACAAGCCGTTGATGGAAAAACCATATCAGGTGTAACAGTAGCCACTAAAATCAAGTCCAATTGTTCAGCAGAAATTCCGCTATTATCAATGGCCAGTTGTGCTGCTTCTATAGACAAGTGAGATGTGGTCGTATTATCATCAGCTATTCTTCTTTCTTTGATTCCAGTTCTACTAGTTATCCATTCATCATTAGTTTCTACGATTTTCTCTAAATCTCGATTAGTTAACTTATATGATGGAACACTTTTACCTGTGCCTAATATTTGCGCATTACCCATAATCTTCTACTCCTTTCTCAATTTCATCTGAAAAAGCTGTCAACACTTGCTTTTTAACAAAATGATATACCTGCTTGGTAATAGCATTTTTAATTGCTTCACGGTTAGATGAACCGTGACTTTTTATTAAAATTCCATCAACACCTAAAAAAGGTGCACCACTATAAGAGTTATAATCAAATCGTTCTTTAAGTGATTTGAATTTCGGTTTTAACAAATACCCCCCTAGTTTACCGGTAATATCGGATGTAAATTCTTCTTTCATGGTACTAAACATACCTTTTCCCATACCTTCCATAAACTTAAGTAAAATGTTTCCCATAAACCCGTCACACACTACTACATCGAACTCACCTGACAGCATATCACGAGCTTCTACATTTCCCACAAAATTGAGTTCAGTTTTATCCAAAAGTTCATAGGTATCTTTGACTAGCTGATTTCCTTTACCCGGTTCTTCTCCCACATTGATCAAAGCTACTTTAGGAGATTTTCTTCCCATAACTCTACTGGCATATACACTACCCATAATGGCAAAATCTCTAAGATGCTCCGGTTTGGCATCCATAGTAGCGCCCACATCCAGTACTAAGGTTCCTTTACCATCAAAAGTGGGAAATACAGGAGCCAGAGCAGGTCGTTTGATACTGCCAAGTCTACCCACTTTTAACATTCCACCTGCCATAAAAGCGCCAGTATTTCCAGCACTTACCATGGCTTCAACTTTATTGTCTTTTATAAGTGACATTGCTTTAACCATTGATGATTCCGGTTTACTTTTAATGGCCTTGGTAGGATTATCATTAGCAGAAATAACTTCATCAGCATTAACTATATCAATTCTCGATTCATACGATTTATAATCTTCAGGAAGCACTTTTTCAATTTCATCTTGCTTACCTACCAGAGTCAATTCAATATCAGATTGTTCCTTTATTGCCGCCACAGAACCCAACACAGGTTCCTGAGGGGCAAAATCTCCGCCCATAGCATCAACAGCCACTTTGACCATAATTTTCCCCCTTTGCAGTAGAAATAATAAATGTTCCTTCAAACACTTTATCTTCATTAGACCAGGTGTTAATTTGAACTGAATATTGCCTAGTACCTTCATTTTCTATATAATCTGTCATTGCTTTACCCTTGCAAATCAACTGTTCTCCTACTCTAACGGGCCTGTGAAACTTGATGTTCACAGTATCAGTCATAGCTATAGGAGCATCTACTACTGCTGCGGCTAAGGAATTAGCCTGAGCAAATATGTAATTTCCTCTAACAACAGCAGATTGAGAAAAACTCATATCTAAATTGGTATCCAAAGTTGAAATACCCTCGTAACCTATGTTTAAATGTATTATTTTACCAATTATATCTTGACTATTCATTGTCATTAGTTTCCCATAAGAATCTCTGGCCATTTCATTAATCCGTTCTCTAAGTTCTGGTATACCTTGCTGCAAACGATCTAGTCTAATAGTGGGAACACTTACTTGCAATAATTTAGCTAGTTGTTTATCAGTTAAAAATGGGTTTTCATCTAACATTTTCACCAGTTCTCGTTGACGTTTGAGCTTGGGATTAACACCACTGGCATCGCTCACTTTCACCACCTCTTATTACCTGGTCATAATATCTAATTATACATAAAGTATAGTAAAAAATTTGGTAAAGCACAAGTAAAAAAACACCTGACGACATGCAAAAATGTCGTCAGGTGTTTTTGTTTAAGATCAAACTTCTATAATTTCTTCGCCTTTATAGTGCCCACAGCTAGGACAAATTCTATGCGGAAGTTTCTTTTCACGACACTGAGGGCATTCTACAAATTGAGGCGCTTTTGCTTTATTTTGCGCCCTTCTTCGGTTTTTACGTGTTTTTGACGTTCTTTTCTTTGGTACTGCCATTACATTACACCTCCTTGAAAACTATAGATCCTTTTTTAATTTTTGCAGTTTTGCCATTCTGGGATCCATATCCACCTGTTCACATTGACAACTTTCCGTGGCTAAATCAGCACCGCAATGAGGACATAATCCAGGGCAATCATGCCGACAAACTACTTTAGGGGGGAGTGCCAAAATCGTCATCTGTCGAAAAAAATCACTAAGATCCAATTCATTTCCACTAAAGTAATCAATATTCAGCTCTTCTTCATCCAGCACAATTTCACTTTCTTGTTCGTCGTCTTCTTCTTCTGAAACCGGCTCACTTTCACGTTGCCTAAATTCTTCTTGAAATCCAATAGAAACTTCCTGTCTAGTAGCTTTTAAGCACCTGTCACAGCTAGTGTGATACACTGTTTCCAAATTACCTGTTACTAGAACTCCACTACCAGTATAACTTGCGGTAAATTCAACTTGCGCCGGTTTAACAGTGTCTTGAAATTCATCTGGGGGCAATACTTGCAATTGATATTTTTTAGTCCCCCCTGGAGCGTTTTTTAACGAATTCAGCAATACTTTCATAAGCTGTCCTCCTATGCTTTTAAACAGGTTATATTATAATTAACTCCTCTTTTTTTGTCAAGAATGGTATGTACAGGCAGGATAACACAAAATGTACACAGAAACAAATATTTAACGCAGTTATCAATATTTGATTCTAACTCAGTTTAGTGTTAGTCTGTTTAAAATAGTCTCAGTTAAAGTTGAATGTTAGTAGCAATATAATAGCGCCTTAAAATAAATGTTGATAGAATATAATAACAACTATTATAAAGGAGTTAACTTTATTTATGAAAGGTTTAGGTATTATTGCAGAGTACAACCCATTTCACAATGGTCATTCTTATCATATTAAAAATAGTATTCAACAAATACAACCTGATTTTACTGTAGCATTTATGAGTGGAAATTGGGTGCAAAGAGGGCAACCAGCTATTATCGACAAATGGACTAGAGCGGAAATGGCTTTGGCTCAAGGAGTAGATTTAGTAATAGAATTACCTTTTTTATGGGCAACTCAAAGTGCTCAAGAGTTCTCCCGTGGGGCCATTTCGCTCTTAAACTCTATTAGAACTATTCGTTACCAATCTTTCGGTAGTGAGACAGGAGAATTAGAACAATTAAAGCGCGCCGCAAATTTATCATTTCACGAATCCAGTAGTTTCCAAAAAATTTTAAATGATTCTTTAAAAGATGGCATGAGTTACTCTCAAGCTATAGCCCAAGCATTAGGATTAGCAGAATTAGATTCTAATGATATTCTGGGAATCGAGTATTTAAAAGCCCATATGGAATTAAGTAGCACTGTTACTTGTATCCCTATAAAACGTAAAGGAAGTTCCTATAATGATGAGCTAATCAGTGGAGTTTACAGCAGCGCTACAGCTATTAGAAGTGCACTAAAATCTGATATAAAAAATATTTCCACTACAGTACCAATAACAAGCTATGATATTTTATCCGGCGCATATAAAGAAAAACAGCTAGTATATTTTGAAGATTTAGAGCAATACATCCTGTACAAGTTCAAAGTTATGGACCCCCACAAAATAACAGAACTGATGGAATGGGAGCATGGACTAGAAAATCGTATCCAAAAAGCTGCTATAGAAGCCACGTCTCTGTCACAATTTATGGATAAAATCAAAACAAAGCGCTATACTCGCACCAGGTTAAACAGAATGATTATTCATAGCTTATTTGAACTTACTAAAAGTGAACTCGAATATTTCAATAAAATCGGACCTCCCTACCTGCGTATTTTGGGCATGAACTCCTCGGGACGACAAGCTATAAGAGAAATATCTGATTCAACTTCTTTACCTATTCTAACCCGCCCAGGCCGCCAATTGAGACATCTCTCTGAAGATTGCCGGAAATGTTTTCATTGGGAGGTCAAAGCTACAGCATTTTACAATTTAATACTTAACAAAAAAGGTGATCATGAATTTACTCGCTCACCTATAATCAAAGAATAATGTAATATTAGTTAACAGCTTGAAACATTTTTCTATAAATTTTCCAAAAAATCTAGAGCCTCATCCAAATCTTGTATTTCTATTACATCAATCTCTTTAGCAACTTCTTCAGCCTCTTGGTAGTTATCTTCGGGAACTAGAAAATAATCAGCTCCTTCACTTTCTGAAGCTCTCACTTTATATTGAACTCCTCCTACTGTGTTTATATAACCTTCCATATCTACAGCACCGGTACCGTAAATTTCATATCCACTACTTAAATCTCCTTCTGATAATTGATTTATTATTTCCAATACGAACATAAGTCCTGCTGAAGGGCCGCCAATCCCACCAGTATCAAACTCAATATCTACAGGGAGTATTGGCTCCCATTTTTCTGTTCTAATATAAACTCCTAAATAGGAGTTACTGGGATTGTCAGGATTTTCTTGGGTTTGAATTTCTTTTGTTAATAAATCTTGATCTCTATCAACTTTCAATTCAATATATTCGTTAATAGGATATTCGGAAATATATTCAGTAAGCTCTTCTGCCAAATAAAAATTCTCCCCATTCACCTGTGTGATAATATCACCTTCTTGTAAAATACCTTGAGCTGGTCCTTCATCTGCCAATTCTAACACCCTTATCCCTTCTCCACTAAAATCGATATTGTAATCTAAAGCTTCCAGGGCAATAGTTTTGGCTATATTCTGACTATCTATCATGTGTTGTTCCATCATTTCCTGATACTCTTCACGGTCCATTTCCGGTGGTATAACTTCTTCCCTAGGCTGAACTTCAGCATAGGGATAAATAATACCATACAAATACATCACTAAATTAGCTGGCGATTGATTAACAGTAGTTAAATGCATATTTCCATATTCTTCACTGTCATTTTCCACATTAATCACACCACTTAGCTCAACTGGTGATCCAGGTTGAATAACATAATAATCTAAATAGATCTGTGTAAGTAGATAGAATAATCCCATAGTAACACCTATTACAATAACAATTGATTTTAAAATTTGAGTAAGCTGCTCAAATTTAACATATCTCATCTCTAGCACTCCTCATATAAATTTTTAATGGCAGGTATAAATTTCTCTGTAGCTTCTTCACCTGCTTTTATAGCTTCTTCCGCTTTTTGAAATTGATTCGGACTTATATCTCCCACATCTGGTCTTATCAGTATATCACTTTCTTCGTGTTTAGCCTTCAGCAATTCGCTCTGCATAATATTCATGGATTGAACAATCACATCAAATATGCTATTAATACTGGTTTCTGTAATCTGTGTACTTACATCAACTGAAATAACACGCTCAGCTCCTAAATTTACACAAAGAGTAGTAGGTAATCTATCTACTAAAGCTCCGTCGACAAGTATTTTATCATCCAATTCCCAAGGATCGAATACTCCCGGAATTGAAATGCTCGCTCGAATAGCCTCAGCTAAATTCCCTTCACAAAAAGATACGCTTATTCCTAAATTTAAGTTAGCAGCAATACAGCCGAAAGGAGTTTCAGTTTCTTCAATATGACAGTTTTTTGTAAGCATCCGTAAGATATGTAATATTTTTTCCCCTCGAATAAATCCTTTTCTAGGTACACCAATATCCACCCAAGTTCGTTGTGTCATATTTAAAGCTAATCCTTCTATAACATCTAAAGGAATACCGGCAGCATACAACCCTCCTACTAAACTTCCCATGCTAGTACCTGTGATAACATCAATATTAATATTGTGTTTTTGTAATGACTTCAATACACCAATATGAGCCAACCCTTTTGCTGAACCGGCACTGAGTACCAAGCCAAGCTTACTTTTCAAATTAACCACCTCTTATTTTAAGTATATTCCTCTATTTATTCAATATAAATGATAATGTACCCGCCTCAGTATTTTAAGGAGGAAGATGTATATGTTAACTAGCAGAGTAAAAAGATTAATGCACGTGGTATTGTCGTTTGCCGCCGTTTTTATGACCGTCTCTTTGATTCTATTTCCAGATCAAGCATTCGAAGCATCTGTAGATGGTTTGAACATTTGGTGGGAAGTGGTTTTTCCTGCATTACTACCTTTCTTCATTGGTGCAGAAATACTTATGGGTTTAGGTATAGTACATTTTATGGGTGTAATGCTTGAACCTTTTATGAGACCAGTTTTTAATGTTCCTGGAGCAGGATCATTTGTAATGGCCGTTGGATTGGCTTCCGGATTCCCTATTGGTTCAATTTTGACCTCAAAACTTCGTAAAGAAGAGATGCTATCCAAAACAGAAGCAGAGCGCTTACTATGTTTTACAAATACAGCTGATCCTTTGTACATGTTTGGTGCGGTAGCAGTTGGGATGTTTCACAGTCCCCATTTGGGAATATTAATTGCAGTTGCTCATTACCTTTCTAGTTTTACTGTAGGTTTGCTTATGAGATTCTATAAAAAAAACAGCCCCGATATTACTAAAGAGAAGAAAAGTAAAGAACATGTAGTTATCAGGGCTGTTAGAGCTATGTTTAATGCAAAATCACAAGACGGACGTTCTCTAGGTCAATTATTAGGTGATGCAATAAAAAATTCTGTAAATACACTTTTATTGATAGGCGGATTTATAATACTATTTTCCGTGATTATAAGAATTTTAACTGTTGTAGGTTTTATTGACTTGATAAAAACTTTATTAACTCCATTATTTTTAACTGCAGGACTAGATCCTCAAATAATCACTGCCTTAATCAGCGGTTTTTTTGAAATTTCATTAGGTTGTGAAATAGCCGGTTATCTTCCAGGAGAAGTACCTCTAACCCAAAAATTAATGGCAGTCAGTGCTATAATAGCTTGGAGCGGTTTATCTGTCCACGCACAAGTAGCCAGTATCACTAGTGATACCGATATCAATATCTTACCTTTTCTTTTATCTAGAGTATTACATGGTTTTCTGGCAGCGCTGTATACAATCCCTGTAGTAACCTATCTATTACCAAAAGTTGAACCTGCTCAAATTGTGACTGTCATTTCTGACCCATCTCTCACTTTGTCAGGAAGTTGGCAGTGGTCAATAGTATTTTCTTTGGCCGTCTTTCTTTGCTTAATGGTCATAACATTAATAATTGTGTTCATTTCTATATTATCAAGAGGGAAAAAGCTGTCTATTCTATATCATTCTAAAAAATAGGAGTAAAAAACTAATAATTATTTTAAATATTTCATAATACAAACACTAGCCTTTTTTTCTAGAAACAACGTAATCTTGAATAGCTTCCGGTACTAATCCCTCAATACACCCATCAAAAGAAACTACTTCTTTTACTACACTTGAACTCAAAAAAGAACACTGATGATTTGTCATCATAAAAATAGTTTCTATATCAGGTGCAAGCTTACGATTGGTAAGTGCCATTTGCATTTCATTCTCAAAATCGGATATAGCCCTCAAACCTTTGATCACAATATTCGCTTTTTTTTGACGTACATAATCAACCAATAAACCATCAAAATCATCTATTTCCACATTAGGAAGTTCTTTTGTAATTAATTCTAACATTTCTTTACGTTCAGAAACTGAAAACATGGGATTTTTACCGGGATTATTTAAAACCGATACTACAACTTTGTCAAAAACTTTAGAAGCTCGCTCAATAATATCCACATGACCGTTCGTAGGTGGATCAAAGCTCCCTGGATAGATAACTGTTTTCATTTTCTATTCACTCCTATCTGGTTGTAATAAGGCAATGACAGTATTACCATAGTTTTTAATTTTGACTTTATTCCATCTAGTTGACTCTACATCATCAACTTCTTCTTCACTACATTCTACAATAAATAATCCCATCGGGTCTACTAATTTTATCAGCTGATTATCATTTAATAGTTTTCTGACATATCCCTGCTTATAGGGAGGATCTGCAAAAACCAGATTATAATTACAGTTATTTTTATTTTTAGCAGCTGTTTTTGCAATCCAATTGAATACATCACATTTGATAACTTGTGAATAATTCTTAAATTCACATACTTTAATGTTTTTTCGAACTAAATCTACAGCCACACTATCTTTATCTATAAATGTCCCCGAAGCTGCCCCTCGACTTAACGCTTCCAAACCTAAAGTGCCACTCCCACAAAACAGATCTAAAACTTGAGTTCCTGTTACATCACCTAGTATATTGAATACGGATTCTTTTACTTTATCTGAAGTAGGTCTTATCTTATACCCTTTAAAACTGTACAATTTTTTTCCTTTTTTATATCCGGAAATAATACGCATTTATGCTACACCACACATTTATCATTGTAGAACGTCTATATTTTACCAACAAAAAAACCAAATTTCAATTAATGGTGTATACAATACACTTAACTGGCAATAATATACGTAGAAGAGTTAACCCCAAACTCTTCCTCCGGTTTCTACTCTCCCGTAAGCCAGGGATATAATTTCACTGGCTTATTATTGGAATTACATGTACATTTTAAAATTGCTCTATTAAATTTTAACTTGGTAGTTCATTTTATAATGGCTTTGTTCAAGTTAAATTCAGATAATTATAATGTTAGCCTTACACTGAGCTAAAATAAAATCCGGGTAGATAAAATATCTACCCGGTAATAATTTGTTATGTGTAAAATATTTATTGACCTTGTTGATTCTGTTGACTAAGCTGGTTTTCATAAGCTTCTACCATTTTGCGAACCATGTTGCCTCCTACGGCACCACAGTCGCGAGATGTCAAATTACCCCAATAATCACTTTGAGGAGGTTGAATTCCCAATTCATTTGCTACATCATATTTGAATTGGTAAAGACCTCTTTCTGCTCCTTCAACAAGAGCTTTGTTTCTCTTTTGTCCTGAGCCCAATTTATTCACCTCCTTTTTAGTTTCTATTCGTATTATTTCATTAAAAAAATCAATTAATACTAGCATTGTTTTCCTCAGTTAGCAAAAGAAAAAAAAAAAGCAAAGGTAATTACCTTTGCTTTACTACTTTTTAGTCATACATATTCCGATAGCACCCGATCCTAAGTGCACTCCAATCACTGGACCAAATGGTGATATCACCGTTCCTTGGCAGTTAAAATTTTCCATTATTTGCGTTTCTATATTTTCAATTAAATTTAGTTGGTCACCACTATAAAGCAATCCAGTTTGAACATTATCTTTTTTCTTTTCTTCTTGTAATAATTCTATAACTTTAGCAATAGCTTTTTTCTTAGTTCTGACTTTTTCAACCGGTACAATTTCTCCACTATCTATAGTCAACACAGGCTTAATATCCAACAAAGAACCCATGAACGCTTGTGCTTTTCCGATTCTTCCACCCTTTTGTAAATATTCCATTGTATCGACAAAAAAATACAGGGTTACCTCATCTAATAAATGGTAAATTTTATCGATTATTTCCGAAGCATCATTCCCTTTATTTCTCGCTTCAGCTGCATCTTTCACTACCAATCCCATTGCCAATGAAGCCAGATGAGAATCGATAATCCTGATATCAAATTCAGGTAACATCTCTTTGGCAATATTGGCCGCTTGTACTGTTCCACTTAGTTTAGAAGACAAGTGAATGGAGATAATAGTATCTTTAGGAGAAGCAATGTCTTGATAGCAACTTACGAATTCTCCTGGAGAAGGTTGTGATGTTTCTGGATGAACAGAAGATTTTTCCAGCTTTTGATAAAATTCCTCGGATTTCAAATCAAATTTATCTTTATAAGTATTTTCATCAAAATGCACATTTAATGGTACAAGATTTATATTATATTCTGATAAAATGTACCCTGGTAAATCACAAGTGCTGTCAGTAACTATATGAATAGCCATTTACTTGCCTCCTTTTATTCTACAGAAAAAGTATAATAGTAAAGTGGCTGCCCTCCATAATAAGATTCTATCTCACATTCAGGAAATTCTTCTTCTAATCTAGGTAAAACAGTTTGTAAATTGTCAATATTTGCATCTACACCATGATAAACTGTAATAATTTCATGTTCATCCGTAACTATACCTTGCAAAGAATTAAATAAAACTTGTTCTGGATCATCCCCGTAAGTATTTATATTCCCATCAATTATCGAAATTATATCGTCTTTTTTAATTTCCATTTTATCTATAGTTGTATCTCGAACTGCATAAGTCACTTCCCCAGTAATAACTTCATTAGAAGCTTCTGCCATATCCTGTTTCATTTCTTCTAAATTTTCCGCGTCAGGATGAAATGCCATTAATGAACTGATCCCTTGAGGTACATTTTTTGTAGGCACTACTACTACATCTTTTTGTGCCAACTTTTGTGCCTGTTCACATGCTAAAATGATATTTTTATTATTAGGTAATAACACGACTTTATTTTCATCGACTTGTTCAATGGCAGTGAGTAAATCTTCAGTACTAGGGTTCATAGTCTGTCCGCCAGTAACTATATTGGACACTCCTAAACTACGGAAAATTTCAGAAAAACCATCACCATTTACAACACTAATTACACCAATTTGGTTATTCACAGTACTAGTTTGAAAGTTAGCGACGGTATCGGAAGTGTCTTCATTGTTAGTTTTTTGAATATCCGATTCGGTTTTTGCTTCTACAACTTTACTTTCATGTTGTTGTTTCATATTATCAATTTTTATATCGTTTAGTTCTCCAAACCGCATAGAGTCGTCTAAAACTTTACCAGGTCTATTTGTGTGAATATGAACTTTAACCATATCTACACCAGCCACTACTAACATAGAGTCTCCTAATGGAAGCAAACCTTTTTTCAGTTCTCGCTCTGTTTTTTCAGCTTCTTGCAAGTCAGTGAGAATAAATTCAGTGCAAAACTGGTAGACCAATTCTTCTTCATAATGTGAATCTGCCGGTAAAGTTATTTCCGAAATATCTGAACTCTGTGCAGCATAAATTTCAGTCTCTCCAGCTAGAGCAGACAAAAATCCCCGATAAATGTAATATAAACCTTTACCGCCGGCATCTACTACTCCAGCCTCTTTCAGCACAGGCAACTGATCAGGCGTTTTCTGAACACTTAAATCAGTCGTTTCTATAACATCGGTTAATAGATGAATATAATCTGAATCAGAAGAATCCCTCAAGAATTTTTGTCCTCCTTTAGCTGCATCTTTAGCAACTGTTAATATAGTACCTTCTACAGGTTTCATAACCGCTTTATAAGCAGTGTTCACACCTTCTCCCATGGCTTTAACAAATGATTTTGCCACTACTTCGGGTTGTTTTTCTAGTTCTTTAGCAAATCCACGGAATAGTTGGCTGAGAATTACACCTGAATTGCCTCTAGCACCCATTAGTGCTCCTTTTGAAATAGCTTTAGCTACTTCACCGGCGTGATTAGAGTTCACTTTTTCAGCTTCTTCTTTGGCAGACTGTATTGTCAGGTTCATGTTTGTACCTGTATCTCCATCGGGTACTGGAAAAACATTCAAAGAATTAATCTCCTCTTTTGCTTGATTTAATGAAGATGCCCCTCCAGCAATCATTTGTTTTAATTTTGAGCCATCAATTGTCTCTATACTCAATTTTTGTGTACCTCCTTTACTCCTGAACCCTTACGCCTTGTACATTAATATTTACTTCCTCTACCTCCAACCCGGTATAATACTCCACTGTGTACTTGACTTTTTCCATGACATTATGTGCTACTTCAGAAATTTTTGTACCATAACTGACAATAATATAAAGTTCAATTATTAATTTGTCCTCACATATTCTTATTTCTACACCTTTACTTAAATCATCTTTTTTTAACATCTGATTTAATCCATCTTTTAAACGTCGAGAAGACATCCCTACTAATCCATAACATTCTACAGTAGCCAAACCGGCTATAGTAGCAATCACATTTTCAGATAAAGATATCTGACCGAACTGTGTTTCTAAAATATTTCCCTTCATATTGGACCTGGCCTTTGCCAGGAGTCACCTCCTTTTTATGCGGATATGATAACTGTTTTATTCTAGCATTATCCAATTTTATTATTCAATATGCTGTATTATAATTCCTTCTTTTCTTGTCATTTAGTATATATTTATGCTACAATACATTTAGTTTGTCCGGTGAACAATCTATCAAACACTTCATTCTAAATGATAACGTATTATAGTGAAATTAACAACTGAAAGGGGGCAAAAAAATGGCTAAATGCTGCGAAGTTTGCGGGAAAGGCACTATAACGGGAGCCAATGTTTCTCATTCAAACAAAAAAACCAAACGTATGTGGAAGGGAAATATTCAAAAATTAAGAGCTCTAGTTGACGGTAAGCCAAAAAAAATGAAAGTGTGCACCCAGTGTATTAAAGCTGGAAAAATAGAGAGAGCATTTTAAATAAAAAAGCGCTGTGTCAGCGCTTTTTTTATGACTCTTTTTTGCTTTTTACAAATACTCCTCTTAAAAGCTTCGCCAAAAATCCGGGTAACTTAATCGTATAAAATCTCACAATTATCCCTCCCCTGGAGAAAGTTAACCCGGTTAAAAATTCTCCTAAGTATTCGTATTATTAGTATTAGTATTATATGATAAAAAATTCTAAAATGTGTCTTGCAATTCAACGTATTTTGTTTAGTTTTGCAAATTGTAGTTATATTAAACTTGGTTAAAACAACAAGCTTTACAAGATAATTGTCAATATATACTATGCACGATCAGTAAAATTATTAACCTTTATATATTTTTTTAACTGTATAATAGTTGGAAGATATTAAAATAAGATCTCAATTGAACAAGTTATGCGGGTTTCGTTTTAGATCTATCACGCCTTATCATCCTAAGCAAAATTGAGATTTAAACATAACACTGCCGTTTAAAAGATTGTACTGTCGATTCAATCCCCATTTGTGAGGAAAAGATAGCAGAACCAGCCACCAATATATCTGCACCTGCATCTACTATACTGTTAGCATTGTCCTGATTTATTCCTCCATCTACTTGAATACTAAAATCATAATTGCCTTGTTGACGTAATTTATCTAATTCTTTTATCTTTTCCAGTATATAAGGAATGAATTTCTGGCCTCCAAAACCTGGATTGACACTCATAATAAGAACCAGATCAACTTCTGATAAGATCCATTTTATAGTATCCACAGAAGTTGCAGGATTTAGTGATATTCCTGATTTTACATCTAAACTATTAATTTTCTGAATGGTTCTATCTAAATGAACAGCAGCTTCTTGATGCACTGTAAGATAATCAGCCCCAGCCTGAACAAACTCATCAATAAAATTATCTGGATTTTCTATCATCAAATGCACATCTAAGGGAAGGTCAGTCACTTTATTGACAGCATTAACTAGAACTGGACCCATAGTAATATTAGGGACAAATTGACCGTCCATTACATCTACATGTATCATATCGGCGCCCCCAGATTGACAAGCCGTAACCTGAGATTGTAAATTTAGTAAATCAGCAGAAAGTATTGAAGGTGCTAAGTAGGTCATCTTAAAAACTCCTTTCCTTTACCACCAGCTCTTCAAAAAATGTCACAAAATGTTCGTATCTAGTTTCAGGAATACCATTTCCCACAAAATCTTTAACATAACATTCAGGCTCTTTTCTATGAGTGCAATCATTAAATTTACAATAAGCTGCTTTATCAGCTATCTCTGGAAAAGCCAACTCTAATTTTGGTGATGGTATATCAGGCAGTTTCTTCTTATTAAAGCCCGGGGTATCAACTAAATACCCACCAGCCACTTCAAATAACTGGCAATATCTTGTGGTGTGTTTACCTGTCCCAGCTTTTTTACTAACTTCTGCAACTTCTAAGTTTAAGT
>CAZKUS010000005.1:0-21750 GCA_964556025.1 uncultured Clostridia bacterium
GCCAGGATACCCCCGACTAGTGTTATAAGCAGCAATGGTACTATGATTAGCATTATAATTGTCTGAATACTGGTGCTTTTTTCCTGTGCCAATGATCTTCTCTCCTTTACTAACGGGAATAGCCAAACTGAAGACTGAGCTCATCCAATGTTTTCTGTTCTTCTTTTAAGTACTGACTTTTATAATCTTGATACTGTCTTTCTTTGAGTTTTTCCAACACCTTTTTTTCTCTTTTAGCCTCAATCCACTCTTGTCTAGCATGTTCCAACTGATTTTCAGCTTTGTCTACTTCGCGACGTTGGTCAAAAATAAGATCATCTAGACTGTCCAAATAATTATAATAATGGGTGATCTCATCAATTCTTACTTTAGTTTGAGTTTGATCCATAATAGCATCACAAATATTTCGTTTCTCATCAGTAAGTTGATTAAGTTTTTGATTTTGCTCATTACAGTAAGATTGCGCTTGTTGAAATTCTTCTTTTTTCTGTTCTTCAGTTCGTTCTCTGACATTCAAAACTCTAGCCAAAGTAAATTGAAATTTTTTCAAGGGGATCCCCCCAACAAATTATTTTTATAAAAATCTATATTGGCAGTTTATTTTTGTAAAAACTCTTTTAAACGTTCCACAGTTTCGTCAAAATTTGCAGCATCAGTTATCTCTTGGCATAGAAAATCATTTAAATCATCTATCAATTCAATCGCCCAGTCCACTTTGGGATTACTTCCTTTTTGATAAGCTCCTATTTCAATTAAGTCTTTAGCCTCGTCATATGCAGCTAAAGCCGAATTTAATTTGGCCGCTGCTTTTTGGTGTTCAGAGTCTGCAATATCCACCATCACCCTAGAAACGCTCTGTAATACATCAATGGCTGGGTAATGATTTTGCATGGCTAATTTTCTACTCAACACTATATGTCCATCTAAAACCCCGCGAACTGTATCTGACACAGGTTCATCCATATCATCGCCATCTACTAATACTGTGTATAATCCCGTTACTGTTCCTTTTTCCGATGTACCTGATCTTTCTAATACTTTAGGTAGTAGTGCAAACACAGAAGGTGGAAATCCACGAGTAGCCGGAGGTTCACCAGTAGCAAGTCCCACTTCTCGTTTGGCAGTAGCAAATCTAGTCAGTGAGTCCATCATCATCATCACATCGTGGCCACAATCCCTAAAATATTCTGAAATAGCAGTAGCGGTCATAGCACCTTTTATTCTCACAAGCGCAGGTTGATCAGATGTTGCTACAACAACCACACTGCGTTGTAACCCTTCTTCCCCCAGGTCCTTTTCAATAAATTCCCTAACTTCACGACCCCTTTCACCAATAAGACCAATCACATTGACAGATGCCGAAGTATTTCTGGCAATCATGCCTAATAAAGTACTTTTTCCCACTCCTGAACCGGAAAAAAACCCTATCCGTTGGCCCTTACCGATCGTTAGTACACCATCGATAGCTCTAATCCCTGTCTGAATTGGTTCTTCAATCCTTGTTCTATCTAAAGGTGAAGGTGGTGTATTTTCCATGGGATATTTACCATTTAGATTTTCTATAGACCCTTTACCGTCCATAGGTCTTCCTAAGCCATCTAAAACTCTACCTACCAAACCAGGACCTACAGATACGGATAAATTCTGTCCTGAAGTTATTACCTTGTCACCAGGGGCAACATTTTGTAAATCTCCTAGAGGCATTAACAAAATTTTACCATCGTTAAACCCAACCACTTCACATTCAATTTCCTGATCACCACTTCTGATTAAGCACAGATCACCTATTTTTGCTCCAGGCCCTTGTGCTTCCACGGTTAAGCCAACCACCCGGGTAACTTCTCCCTGAAGTGGTAGTGTATCACTATTTTTTATCGCTTGAGATATTTTCGATAAATCCAAGTCATTCGCTGCCATTGTTTATCACCTGCCCGATAGCTCGACGAATCTCCTTCAATTGGCGTTTTATATTTAAATCGATATGCCCATTTTCACCGAACAGAATAGGTGATCCAGTATTCAGTTCTTCGTCACGAACTAATTCTATTCTTATATCATCAAATTCAGCTAGTAATTGTTCTCGATTAGTTTCTAAATGTCCGTAATCATCGGGATGAGCTCGAATGATAACTTTATCTTGATTAGCTAATTTTTGCAGCCCATTCTTCACAAGTTCTGTAATCAGCTCGCTATCTTGTTCAAGTTTATCTGAAATAAGTTTATCTGCTATATCAGTAATTAACTGACACACTTGTGGTTCTGCATTTTCAAGTAATTTGCGATAATCACTCTTGCTGGCTTGTAAAATATGTGCAGCTTCAGACAATAGCTCTTCTCGTTGTGTTTCAATTTCTTTCATAGCTTGGTTTTTACCCTCTTGATAACCCTCTTGATATCCTTGCTTATACCCTTGGGATTTTGCTTGTTCCATCATGTTATCTCGTTCTTGTTCTGCCTTTTCCAAAATTTCTTTGGCTTCTTGTTCTGCCTGTTCTCTAGTCTCTGTCAGTATTTCATCAATTTTTTCTTTAGGTAATTGTTCCCATTCCTGCTCTTTAGCCTCTGACTGTTCATCTAAATTACCCTGATTAGCTTGATTGCCAATGGGGATTGTTATCGGATCATATTTCCAGACTACCGGTGATTTGGGAGTCAGGTGTTGGGATTTATAGACCCTAGAACTAGACAATTACTTCATCCTCCTTACCCCTGGCAATTATTATTTCGCCACTTTCTTCCAGACTTCTGATTAAATTCACAATTTTTTGTTGAGCATCTTCTACATCACGCAATCTTACCGGACCCATATAGTCCATTTCTTCTTGGACCATTTCAGACATACGCTTAGACATATTTTTGAAAATCCTGTCTTTCACTTCATCTCCGGAAACTTTCAAAGACATGGTTAGATCTTTTTGTTCTACTTCACGGATAACTCTTTGAATGGAACGATCATCCAATAGTACAATATCGTCGAATACGAACAATCTCTTCTTAATTTCTTCTGCTAAATCGGGATCTTCGGTTTCTAAGTTCTCTAAAATAGTCTTTTCTGTAGCTCTGTCTACATTGTTGAGCACATCAACTATAGCAGATATACCTCCTGCAGAAGTGTAATCTTGAGTCATAACAGAGGATAATTTTCGCTCTAAAATCTGTTCCACTTCTTTTATGATTTCAGGTGAAGTTCGTTCCATAACAGCAATTCTTCGAGCTATATCAGCCTGCCTATCTGCCGGTAACGAAGACAGAATCATTGAAGCTTGTTCCGCATCCAAGTATGCCAATATCAGAGCAATAGTCTGAGGATGTTCGTTTTGAATAAAGTTTATCACTTGACTGGGCTCTGTCTTTCGCATAAATTCAAACGGCTTAACCTGTAGAGAAGAAGTTAATCTGTCTATAATACTCATGGCTTTATTTGAGCCTAAAGCCCTTTCTAGCACTTCTTTAGCGTAATTAA
Organism: uncultured Clostridia bacterium; assembly: GCA_964556025.1. Taxonomy (GTDB): domain Bacteria; phylum Bacillota; class Natranaerobiia; order Natranaerobiales; family Natranaerobiaceae; genus Natranaerobius. The sequence goes on from CAZKUS010000005.1 coordinate 3,464, forward strand.
TTCCGCCTTGAGAAATATAATCCTGGGCGACAGCCATTTGATGAAATTCATTTATAACCTCTTCTCTTTGTTCATTATCCACTTTTTGTACATTAGCTATCTCCAAAGTGAGCTGTTCAATTTCTTCTTCGGATAAGTGCTTCATTACTTCAGCAGAAGTATCGCTTCCCAGTGATATCATAAGTGTTGCTGCTTTTTGTTTGGGAGAAAGTTTTTCAGTACTCATTGGCTCTCACTCCTTTAATCTTCAGCCAACCAGGCTTTTAACACTTTTGCAAATTCTTCTGGTTTTTTCTCAGCAAAATTTGTAATCTGTTTTTGTGTTTCTGGAACTTCGGTTTCCATATCCTCTTGGCTAGCCGCAGCTTGTTCTCTGGCTATTCTCTCTTGTTCTTGCCTGGCTTCACGTTCGCGTTTGGCTTGTACACCTTTGTAAATTCTTCTGGCAACAAATAACAGAATAAGAATTACTACAGCTGCTATGGCTATATTACGCCACTGCTGCCTTGCCGCCAATTCTTGTTCTTTTTCATGCTGTTCAGCTAGCATACCCTCTAAAGTAGTGTCAAAGTCCATCTGTTCTACAGAGATCTGGTCTCTATCTAAATCTGCCCCGATTGAATCTTGCACCAAATTTTCAATTGATTCCATTTCATTATCATCTAAGTCTTGATTAACTGCAACAGCTACTGATAACTGGTCTACAGCACCGGGAGCCACTTTATGTCGTTCTTCTATCCTATTCACTTCATAATTTCTAGTCTCATCAGTTCGTTCATACTCAAATTCTCCACCGTCTTTAGCTTCTTCAGGATACTCTGGAGTACCATCAGCAGGGTCCCCAGGAATCCCACCAGGTCCCATTCCTTCTCCAGAATAGAGCTCTTCTTCTTCATGAACACTTACTAAAATACCTTCATCTCCTTCTACTGGTTCAAACAACTCTGAGAAAGTAGAATAATCGTCAAAATTTAACTCAGCAGTTACATTTGTGGATACATTCCCTTGACCAAGCACATCTTCCAACATTGATTCCACACTATTTTGTAATGTATTTTGAAATTCATCTTGAATAGAAAGTCTCTCTTTAACTTCACCGCCTGTAGTACTGTCTTCATCCGAACGTATATCATCACTTAGGATTTGATCTCCTGATGTAAGAGTGACATTTTCCGAGGTTAATCCCTCAACCGAGTGAGCTATCAAATTGACAATGCTTGTAATCTGTTGTTGAGTCAACTCACGTTGAGGGCCCAGTTCTAAAAAGACAGCTGCTTGAGAATCTTCCCGAGCCTCTTCAAATACGGACTGTTCCGGAAGAACCAGGTGAACTCGGGCGTCTTCAACTTCTGGATACCTTCTAATAGTTCTAACTAACTCTCCTTCAAGAGCAATTTTTTCGCGCATTTCACGTTCAGACTCCGTCAACCCCAACTGAGAAGTATCCATGTCTTCATAGCCCAGAACTCCCCCTCGAGGTAATCCCGCCCCAGCTAGATCTAAACGTACCTGTTCGTGATCTCTTTCAGGTACCAATACTCGCGTGCCTCCGTCTTCAATTTGGTAAGAAATCCCTTGTTCTTCTATCATTTCTACTATTTCACTGGCATCTCTCGGATCCAGATCTCTGGCTACTTCTGTATATTCAGTCCTAAGTACTGAAAAAGCTAAAAATACAGACCCTGATAATAATAATCCTAATACTATTCCAAAAGTCAATTTTTGACCCTTGGACAAGTTGCCCCAAAATTGCTGTGTCTGGTTTTTAGCAGTGGCCAACATCTCATTCATGGGTCTATCACCACGCCTTTTATATTTGCATCCTCATTAATTCATCATGGGTTTCCACTAATTGATTTCTGATTTCCATAGTTAAATTAAGTGCTAATTCAGCTTTTTCCGTTGCAATCACAACTTCATGAAGATCGTCTACTTCACCAATTGCTAACTTTTCATTCATAGCTTCACTATCTTTTTGTAGATCGTCAACTTGTGAAATAGCATCAGACAAAATATCATTAAAATTTATATCATTAGCCCCTGGATTAGATTTAGAAGCTCCAGTGGGATTGAACAGAGATTGGTCTCCAATCCCTTCGATTTTCATATTCATCCCTCCGTTATCTACCAATATCCAATGTATTTACAGCCATATTTTTGGCATTATCTATAGCTGTAGCATTTGCCTCATATGCTCTTGTAGCAGTTATCATATCTGTCATCTCTTTAACAATTTCAACATTGGGCTTTTCCACATAACCTTCATCATTTGCATCAGGATGTTCAGGTTCATAAACCTCTTTAAAGGGAGCATCATCTTCTACTATTTCACGAACTCTAACCCCTTGTTGGTCAGAACTGTCACCAGCTTGTCCCATATAATTTTGCAAGTGCGCAGCAAAGCTGTCTCCCCTAGTTTCAAAAACAGGCATTTGACGCCTATAAGGATCACCATCTTCGGTTCTAGTAGTATTAGCATTGGCTATATTATTTGAAATGGTATCCATCCTCAAGCGCTCTGCCGACAACCCAGACCCGCTTATATCAAAAGTATCAAACAAGGACATAATTAATTACCTCCTTGTACAGCAGTATGTAATTTGTTAAATTCATTACCTAACTGCCTGGTAAGGGCTTGATGATGCAAAGAGTTTTCAGTCAAACGAGACATTTCAGTATCGATATCTACATTATTCTCATCACTTCTCATAGAAGTTGTCCCCTCTCGAACTACTTGAGGTTCAACACCATTGCTTTCTACACCAATAGGCATATGATTTTCCCTAGTGGCCTTTCCGCTACCTTCAGTTTGTTCTGTCTCCATAGCCTCTTTTAACATACTTTCAAACTCTACTCTGCCTTTTTTAAATCCAGGAGTATTAGCATTTGCTATATTATCTGATATCACTTCATGCCTCTTGCTAGTAGCATCCAAAGAATTTCCAAGCATATTTATGGGAGTTTGTTCAAACATTATCATCCCCCCTCCTTCTGTTATTATTCAAGCTTACTTTTTTTTCGCAATACATACAAATCGTTTCGTCAATATCTTTCGTTACACTAAATATTATTACTAGTCATTATTATTGCATCTTTGCTTTTCTTAATCTTCGACAAAGGTGGACATCTTTCCTACCAATAATGTTATTTTTTTTGAGAAATTAAAACATCATTGGTTACTTTAAACAAAATAATACATTTGCCGACAAAATACTAGTCAACTCAAGACCTAGTAGCCCAAAACAGATAGGTATAAGGTCTTATATAAAAAAAAGACTTGTATTAAAATTGAATGTTGATAGCAATAAAATTATTAATCGAACGAATTTGTCAGTTTGACAATACATCTTAACAAGCACAGGGGAATCAAGGCCAAATAACAGCGACTAAAAAAAGGCTATGCACCAAAGAATGGCACATAGCCTTACATCATACCCTAAATATATCATACATTTTTTATTACAGGATTTATTTTCCTAGCTCTTCTAATAATTGATTATTCAACACTTTAATGTAAGTTCCTTTCATTCCCAAGGATCTAGATTCAATCACACCGGCACTTTCAAATTTCCTAAGGGCATTAACTATCACAGATCGGGTAATACCAACACGATCAGCTATTTTACTAGCTACTAACAACCCTTCATCTCCTTCAAGTTCCTCAAAAATATGTTCTACTGCTTCTAACTCAGAATATGATAAAGTTCCTAAAGCTAGTTGAACAATAGCTTTGTTTCGTGCTTCTTCCTCAATTTCTTCAGCTTTAGCTCTCAATATTTCCATTCCTACAACTGTAGCTCCATTTTCTGCCAAAATTAGATCATCATCTTGAAATTTCTTACTAAATCTAGCCAGTATTAAAGAACCTAGTCGCTTACCTCCACCAATGATCGGAACTACTGTAGTTAGTTTGTTCTCAAATAGACAATTTTCGTCTCCTTTATACACACATTCATTCCTTTTTTGCGTCAGATTGTAACTTGTATCATTCATTGATAATAGATAGTCATTATAATCATCAGGGAATTTTCCTTGATCAAGTACCTGTTCTTTCATGATTTCACATTCGAATTCATCAACTAAAGCACTACCTAAAATTTTTCCTTTCTTACTGGCAATATAGATGTTAGCTTCAATTACATCTCTTAATACATGCGCAACCTCCGAAAAATCTACAGGCTGTCCTGCGGCTTTTTGTAAAATTCTGTTGATCCGTCGTGTTTTTTCTAGCAAGTTACTACTCATAATTTTCATCCTTTCTGTTCTGTATTTTTAATGTATCATTGTAGTTATCCTAGTTTTAGTTTGGGATAACTACTTTAGTGAAAATACTATTCCTAAACAAAAACAGCTATTAAATAAGCAAAAATGAAATTAATCTTATAAAATAAACCTACTGCTGTCTTTTTTGGTGATAATATCTTGCAATTGATCTTTTACATAATTGGCATTAATCTCAATTCTTTGTCCAGCCATCTCTGGAGCATAAAATGACAGTTCTTCCAATAGTTTTTCCAAAATAGTATGCAACCTTCTCGCCCCAATATCTTCGGTATTCTCATTGACAAATTCACACATATAAGCCAACTCTACTACTGCATCTTCAGTAAAATCTACTTCTACCTGTTCTGTTTGTAGTAGAGCTTTGTATTGATCGAGAAGTGCATTACTTGGTTCTACCAATATTCGATAAAAATCTTCACGACTCAAGCTGTTGAGTTCAACTCTAATAGGAAATCTCCCTTGTAATTCTGGGATCAAATCCGATGGTTTACTATCATGAAATGCTCCAGCACCTATGAACATAACACGGTCGGTATTTACTCTACCGAATTTAGTGTTGACAGTAGAACCCTCTACAATAGGGAGTATATCCCGTTGTACACCTTCCCTGGAAACATCTTGACCTCCCGATCTGTTATCTGATACCGCAATTTTATCAAATTCATCTAAAAAAATGATCCCATAATTTTCTGCCCTTTCAATTGCTTCTCTATTTATTTGGTCTTTATTTATTAATTTATCTGCTTCTTGACGAGCCAGTTCTTCTCTAGCATCTTTAACAATCATTTTTTTATGCTCTGATTCTTTAGGCAGTATTTTACCGAATAGTTCTTTGAAGTTTACACCCATTTCTTCAAATTGTTCACCCATAAGATTATCATCATTTCCTGGATCTTTGTCAAGTTTAACAGTTACGTACTCATCTTCTAGTAAACCTTTGGCCAATTTATCTTTAATCTCTCGCCTACGAGTTCTTATATCATCTGTTGCATATACTTCACTGTCATTTGAATCATGTGCATTTTTGCTCGCTTGTTCTGAAACCAAAAGATCTACTAATCTAGTCTCTGCTTGACGTCTTGCTTGTTGAGAAACTTGTTCGTGTTTTTCTTGTTCCACTAAATGTATCGATTCAGCTACCAAGTCTTTCACCATAGATTCTACATTTCTGCCAACATACCCCACTTCCGTAAATTTTGTTGCTTCAATTTTCACAAAGGGAGCTTTTATTAATTTAGATAATCTTCTAGCTATTTCTGTTTTACCTACTCCAGTAGGTCCAATCATCATAATATTTTTAGGGTTTATTTCTTCTTTTAATCTTTGATCCAGTTTTTGGCGTCTATATCTATTTCTAATTGCAATTGCCATAGAACGTTTAGCCTGGTTTTGGCCAATAATATGTTGGTCAAGTTTATCTACAATTTGTTGTGGAGTAAGATTTTCTGAAATATTTATCACCTACCTTTTATTGCTAATTGTTACACCATTTAGATCTATAATCACAGCTTATGTTTTAGTTAGTTCTTCCACCGAAATATGGTCATTAGTATAAACACAAATTTCAGCCGCTGTATTTAGGGCTTCTGAAGCCATTTCAGCTGGGGATAAATCACTATATTTTGATAGCATTTTTAGTGCAGCCAAGGCGTAACTCCCACCGGATCCAATAGCAGCCACATTATCATCGGGCTCAATTATTTCGCCACTTCCCGATAAAATCAGCATTTTATCCTGGTTTGCTACCAATAACAGTGCTTCCAAACGCCTTAATACTTTATCAGAGCGCCATTCTTTAGCCAACTCAACGCTAGCTTTTGATAAATTACCTTTTTCTTGTTCTAATTTATTTTCAAAACGTTCGAATAAAGTAACTGCATCAGCCACAGATCCTGCAAATCCAGCTATTACATCTCCATTATGTAGTTTCCAAATTTTCTTAGCAGAATGTTTGAAAACTGTATTTTGACCCATAGTAATCTGCCCATCTCCAGCTATTGCAGTTCCATGATCAGTTCTGCAAGCTGCAATAGTTGTGCCATCTAACATTAAAACACCACCCTCTTTATTCTGTGAAATTCTATGCTCTAGGATGAAATTTGTTGTAAACTTCAGTCATCCTAGCCCGATTAATATGAGTATATATTTGAGTTGTAGAGATATTTGCATGACCCAATAGCTCTTGTACTGTACGAAGGTCAGCCCCTCCATCTAACATATGGGTAGCGAAACTATGTCGTAAACTGTGTGGTGAAACTCTGTGTTTAGCTGCAGTTTCTTGTACATATTTTTTAACTCGACGTCTAATACTTCGTTGAGAAATTCTATCTCCATATTTATTCAAAAACAAGGCCTTATGAGACTCCATCTTCTTGTTATTATTAGCCAAAATAGAAGTTCTTCCAGTTTGTAAGTATTCTTCCAAAGCAGCTAGGGCAAATCTCCCCAAAGGAGCCAAACGCTCTATACTACCTTTGCCCATAACCTTTAACTGCGAATTATTAGTATCGATATCCTCTAAGTCCAATCCCCACAGTTCTGATATTCTTATCCCAGAACAATAGAACACTTCTAAAATAGCTTTATCCCTGAGCCCTAATGGGTTACTATCAGGCGCTGATAGCAACATCTCTACTTCCTGGACTGATAAAAACTCCGGTAATTTTCTTTCTTTTTTTGGTGATGATAGAAGTGCACTGCTATTATCTGAAATTTCACCTTCTCTTGTTAAAAATTTAAACATTGATCTAATAGCTGACAATTTTCGAGCAGTTGTACTTTTCTCGTAATTTTGTTCTTTCAGAAAAGCAAGAAAGTGTCTGATATGCTTATGGGATACATCTTGCCATTCATTTATATCAAGTTCATAAGCAAAAAAATTTCTAGCTTGTTCTAAATCTAGTTGATAAGCTAGCAAGCTGTGTTGAGATAGATTTTTTTCACCTTGCAAATATTCCCAAAAGTTACGCATTTCAGTTTTCACTTTATCCTGTATCCCCTTTCTGAAAAGCGCTGTTATATTCAGCTATCAATATTCAACTTTAACACAGCCTTCTGAAAAATCATATCACAATTAATAATTAATTTGCAACAAAAATTTTTAAAATTTTCTATAAATAATCTCTTGTAATTTTTCCAGAGCTCTTTCCGACATCTTTTGTTTTTTAATTTTTTTGGGAACTTTTTGTTCTAAAGGTGGCAGTAAACCAAAGTTAATATTCATAGGCTGAAAATTATCCGGAGATGCTTCTACGATATATTTCCCCAGTGCTCCAATAGCCGTCTCTCTGGGGAACTCAACAGGACTACTATCATGTAAATACCGTGCCGCATTTAGTCCAGCAGTATATCCTGAGGCTGTAGATTCTACATAGCCTTCAACACCGGTTATTTGTCCTGCAAAAAACACCTGTGGTAATTCTTTTACTTGAAATGTTGGTTCTAATACATAAGGTGAGTTGATAAATGTGTTTCGATGCATGACTCCGTATCTAACAAATTCAGCCTCTTCAAGTCCTGGGATCATGCGGAATACACTTTTTTGTTCTGGCCATTTCAGTCGTGTTTGAAATCCTACCATATTATACATAGTACCTTCACGATTGTCTTTACGCAATTGTACTACAGCGTAAGGCATTTCTCCAGTATGAGGGTCTTGTAATCCCACTGGTTTTAGAGGACCAAATACGAGGGTATCACGACCTCTTTGAGCCATCTCTTCTATAGGCATACACCCTTCAAAAACAACCTGTTTTTCAAAAGATTTCAATGGTACTTTTTCTGCTTCTATCAGAGCTTGATAAAATTGTCGATATTCTTGTTCAGACATCGGACAGTTAAGATAATCAGGTGTACCCTTACCATATCTTGAAGCCCAATAGGCAATATTTGTATTTATAGAATCATAGCTGACAATAGGAGCGGCAGCATCGTAAAAGTATAAAAAGTCACTACCTGTTAACTCTTGAATATTTTGTGACAGATTAGCCGATGTCAATGGCCCAGTAGCAACAATGACAGGGTGATTGGTATCTATTTCACTAACTTCCTCAGTAATCAAGTTAATGTTAGGGTGTTCACTTACAAGTCTAGTCATTTCTCTGCCAAAGGCTTCTCTGTCAACTGCTAAAGCCCCTCCAGCCGGCACCTGCACCGAATCTGCCACTTGTAGAATAATACTGTTCAGATGTCTAAGTTCTTCTTTTAGTAATCCGGCTGCATTGTTTAGTGAGTCGGCTCTCAAGCTATTACTACAAACAAGTTCAGCCAAATATCCTGTTTCATGTGCAGGTGTTTTACGGTTAGGACGCATTTCGTACAGATCAACTTGTACACCTCGTTCTGCAGCTTGATAAGCCGCTTCACTACCCGCTAAACCCCCTCCTATTACTGTTAGTTTCATAGCACATCTTCTCCTTTTTTATGAGGCGCTGTTATATTCTGTTGTTGATAGCTGAACTCTTCAAAATTCGTTCAATCGAAGAGTTCAGCTATCAACATTCAACTTTAACATAGCCTTTTATGAAGGCTGTATCAAACTTAAGCATTTTAAGTGAAATTAATATTTTATTGCTTTTGACCTTCGGTTTGTTTAACATTTTCTGTGGTATAATCACAGTCGGGATGACTACATTGATAATACTTATTCTTTTTCCCTCTTTGTACCAAGAAAGAGCTGCATTTTGGACATTCCTCTTCTTCTACTGGTTTATACCATGTTACAAAATCGCAGTCAGGATAGTTATTACAACCCAGAAATTTCCTGCCTTTTTTGCTCTTTCGTTCTACTACTTTACCTTGACATTTAGGGCAACTGACATTCAGTTCTCTTACAATAGACTTAGTGTTTTTACAATCTGGAAAGTTAGGACAAGCCAAAAATTTGCCATATCTACCATGTTTTATTACCATATAGCTACCACATTTTTCACATTCTACATCAGTTTCTTCTTCTTCCAATTCGATTTTTTTCATCTCTTCTTCCGCCTTTTGCACTTGTTTTTCAAAAGGCTTGTAAAATTCATGTAAAAATTCTTGCCAGTCTTTACTTCCTTCCTCAATTTTATCTAAACCGTTTTCCACTTCAGCAGTAAAATCAACATTTAAGATATCAGAGAAAAATTCCTTTAATTGATCTACTACGATTTCACCCAACTCAGTAGGGTATAACCTCTTTTCCTCTTGTATCACATATCCTTTCGACTGGATTGTATCTATAATCGGAGCATAAGTACTAGGTCGACCTATCCCCTCTTTTTCTAAGGTTTTTACCAGAGACGCCTCACTATATCTCGGTGGTGGTTGAGTAAAATGCTGATTTGGATTTAACTGAGATAGTTCCACTTCATCACCCGAAGATAATTCAGGCAAGATTTCATCTTTATCACGATCTTCATGTCCTAAAACTAGAAAACCTGAAAACTTTAACTGAGAACCTTTAGCTCTAAATTTCATATCACCAGCGAATATATCTGCTGAAATAGTATCATAAACGGCCGGCGACATCTGACTGGCTAAAAATCGGCTCCAAATCAGACGATATAATTTATACTGATCACTGCTCAACGCTTGTTGAATTTTCTGTGGGGGTAGATCTATACGGGTAGGTCTAATAGCTTCATGGGCATCTTGAGCACTTTTATTCCCTGTAAAGCTTCTAGGCTTTCCTGGATAGTAATTTTCACCGTATTCTTGTAAAATATAATCTTTAGCTGCACTTAGAGCACTTTGACTAATCCTGGTAGAGTCTGTTCTCAAGTAAGTAATTAAACCAACATGTCCTTCACCAGATATTTTTAAACCTTCATATAGTTGTTGGGCTGTCCTCATAGTACGTCTTGTAGAAAAACCTAAACGTCTATAAGCTTCTTGCTGTAAAGTACTGGTGATGAAAGGTGGATTGGGGTTTCGTTTTCTTTCTTTAGAGTCCACTTTGTCAACTCTATAGCTTTCACCCTGTAATCTGTTTAAAATTTCATTCATTTGGTCTTCACTAGAAATTTGTGCTTTCTTTCCTTCTATTTCATGAAGTTTAGCTTCAAAAGTCTCATTATTTTTTTTCAATTCTGCTATTAAAGACCAGTACTCTTCAGAAACAAACTCTTTGATTTCTTTTTCGCGATCACAAATTAAGCGCACTGCTACCGATTGTACCCTACCAGCGCTAAGCCCTTTGCGAACCTTTTTCCACAATATAGGACTGATATTATAACCTACTAGTCTATCTAATACTCTGCGAGCTTGCTGGGAATTTACAAGGTTAAAAGCAATTTGCCTAGGCTCTTTAAAGGCTGATTTAACAGCTTCTTTTGTGATTTCATTAAACTCTACCCTGCATTGTTCTTCTTCCTCTAATCCTAAAGCACGACCCAAATGCCAACAGATTGCTTCACCTTCTCTATCAGGGTCTGCTGCTAAGTACACTCTATCAGCTTTCTTAGCTTCCTTTTTCAACTCCGACAAAATTTTTCCTTTACCTCTTATAGTTATATATTTGGGTTTAAAAACACCATCTATTTCAATCCCCATCTGGCTTTTAGGAAGGTCTATCAAATGCCCCATGGAGGCTTTTACTTTATATTGTTTTCCAAGGTATCTTTTGATAGTTTGAGCTTTAGCCGGAGATTCAACAATCACTAGATTAGTTGCCAATAACTCCACCTCCAAAACAACAGCTTATTTTACTCTGATCACATAACCACCCATACGGCGCATAATCATACCACATAATTCTAGTTCCAATAACATGGTATGTATATCATCACCACTAATGTTCAAACTGAGTTCATCAATAGATGTCTCCCGAAAGGGAATATGCTCGAGTAAATTTTTAGATTCTAAAGATAATTGAATCGTTGAAGCTTCTAAAAGCATATTAACTGTTAAATTGTATTCTGTCAAAATATCTTCTGGTTTACTCACCAATTTTGCTCCTTCAGAAATCAGAGTATTACAGCCTTGGCTGCAAGGACTATTTATATTTCCAGGTACTGCAAAAACATCTCTGTTCTGTTCTAAAGCTAATTGAGCTGTAATCATAGCACCGCTTTGTTCCGGTGCCTCTATCACAAGTACCCCTTCTGATAAACCGCTAATAATTCTATTTCTTTGCGGAAAATGATGTTTTTCTGGAGCAATACCAGGTAGATATTCAGATAAAAGCAAACCACTATCTGCTATCTTTTTAGCTAATTCCCTATTTTCCCGAGGATATATTTGATCTAATCCGTTTCCCAAAACAGCAATGGTTTTCCCACTATTTTTTACAGTCACTTCATGAGCCCAGGCATCTACACCAGTAGCCAATCCACTGACAATAGTTAGACCCGCTTCTATAACAGGAGGTATTAAATTTTTCACAGCCATTATCCCATAGCCAGTAACTTTTCTAGTCCCAACCACTGCCAATTTTGGTCCCGATAATAGTGAAAGATCTCCTTTGGCAAACAATACTACTGGAGAGTCGTATATCTCAGTTAACATTTCAGGAAAATCTGTATAAGTAATAACTTCAATCCCATGAGCTTTAACTTGATTTGTCCAATAATCTAGATCCACTTGTGATCTGTATGTAACAATGTTTTCTACTGTTTGTAATTGTATACCAGGCACAGTGTTCAATTTTTCCCGACTAGCATACCAAATTTTTTCAGCACTTTCAAAATACATCAATAATTGCCTTATCCTAACATTTCCTAGATCTGGTATCAACTTTAATCCTATTAAAAACCTTCACTCCACAAAGACCAACTCCTTTAGTTTAGAGATTTAATATTATTATATTTCTTAAAATTGGCAATGTCCAGGACAAAGAAAGATAATTTGATAGTCAATTAGTATCTAGCAGGAATATAACAAGTCCTTTTCAAGCTTGAGTTTTGGATATTTCCATGTTAATATTAGTTAAGAATATACATAAATATTATTTACTCACATAAGCAATTTGCTAATTCCCCTGCTTTACTGATATATATGTAGGGGATTAATTAATTTATCAGCAGAGGGGTATAAAAGTGGTTATTGGACCTAGAGTCTGGAAAACAGGATTGGCTGTCACTATAACTTTATGGATAGCTAATATGTTAGATTTACAGCATGCTTATTTAGCTGCTGTTGCTGCAATTATCTCTCTACAACCTACTATTACTGATTCATTTATAAAAGGATGGGAAAGAATACAAGCAACGGCTATAGGCGCCATTATAGCTCTGATTATCTTGTTCACACTTGGTAATGATCCTTTGCTAGTGGGGTTTGCAGTTATAATTACCATAACTATCTGTTTAAAATACGGTTGGACAGAATCCGTTAGTTTAGCATGCGTAACTGTGGCGATTATTATGGCTGGAAGCCGTGATGACACTTTTTCCTATGCAGTTCAACGAGCAACAGTACTACCTTTTTTAGGCATTGTTGTAGCTGTAGTCATAAATTTACTATTTTCGCCTCCCCAGTATTTAAATAAGGTAAAAGAAAGTCTAAGAAACTTTAATGAAGGTATTGAACTATTAATGATGAGAGTAATAAACAGCTTTCTCACTTGTGAAAATTACAGTCAAGAACACATCGAACAATTAGTAGATAAACTGTATGAATTACATGATGAAGCCAAGCAGAAATTAACTATGTATAAAAATGAACGAGGTTATAAAAAGTATTTTAAAAATAAGCGGCAAAACTTTTCAGATTTAGAAAGAATGGAAAAAGCTTTAGACCTAATGTGGTTAATTGCCCAACGAGTTATCGACATTCAATACGTTACTGAACAGCGATGCCATCGATTAACAGGAATTGAAAATCCCAGTTCTCAATATAATGATCTTTTAAATTCAGTACAAGAATTTTTATTTTTAACCACAAGTCTAGAAAAAAATTTATTGGAAAACTTTCTAGAACCCGATAGTAATAGATCTGATATCATTGCCAATCAAGTTGAAGAAATAACCAGTCTTCGAGAAGATCTACAAGATAAAATTAATAATTGGCAAGAAAGCCATCTGGGACCTGCGCACATCAGATCTCTGATTGAGATAGCTACTTTAGTATACGATCTTGATCAAATTTGCAATCTACTTTTTCAATTGAAAAAGTTAACTGGTTTAAGCCGAGAGGATGACAATTCAATCGAGACTAAAAAAGTAGATAACAACTCACAAATAAATCAACAAAAAGATAATGAAGATCGAGAGAATCAGGACACTTCACCTTAGAAGTGTCCTTAAATATTGGCTGTGTTAAAGTTGAATGTTGATAGCAGAATATAACAGCGCCTAAATATTGACGCTTTTCTATTTTATTGTTATTAACAATAAAATTATTAACATTTAGCTTTAATTGAGCTTTTGGATTTGAGTCAATATTTTGGACACAAAAAAGTTAAACTAGCTTAATATTTCCGGTCTAAGCCTCGATAACTAACTGCTTCAGCAATATCTGCAGCAATAATTGTATCTCTGTTGTCCAAATCTGAAATTGTTCGGGCTATTTTTAAGATTTTATCATAACCACGAGCACTCATTCCTAACTCTGAATACATTCTGTACAGTAAGTTTTCAGCACCCTTCTCTAATGTGCAGTATTCTTGGATTTTATTTGAATTAACCATAGAATTTAATAAGGTAGTTTCTTTGTATCTAAACCGCTGCATATCTCTAGCAGCCATAACTCTTTGTCGTACTTTGTCGGAACTGTATTTTTTGTTTTCTACTCTGTTAATAAGTTCATGGTACTCAATTTGAGGTACTTCTACCTGTAAATCGATTCTATCCCATAATGCACCTGACAACTTCCCAATATGATTAGTTAACTGGCGTCTAGAACATGAACACATTTTATCTGGTACCGTGTAATATCCACAAGGACAAGGATTTGTAGTAGCTATCAACATAAATTTTGCGGGAAATTCACAACTAGTCTGAGATCTGGCGATAACTACATTACCACCTTCCAAGGGCTGTCTTAATAGATCTAATATTTTCTGCGAAAATTCTGATAACTCGTCTAAAACCAGTACTCCTCTATGGGCCAAACTTATCTCGCCAGGCCTGGGGATTTTCCCTCCACCTATGAGTGCTGCTTCGGTAATAGTATGATGAGGAATCCTCACTGGAGGAGTAGTAATCAATCCATTTTGATAATTAGAATTCAAATTTCCGGAAGCACTATATATCTTGGTAACTTCCATGGACTCGTCAAAAGTTAATTCTGGCATAATTGATGGTAAACTCTTAGCCAACATAGTTTTGCCAGTACCAGGTGGACCAATCAGCAATACATTGTGCATACCCGCTGCAGCAATTTCCAAAGCCCTTTTAGCCAGATGTTGTCCCTTAATGTCCGATAAATCCAAGCTATCAGGTTGGTTTTCATCATTATTTTTTAATTTTAAATTTTCCTCTTTGCTAGCACTATAGCCAGTATTAGACTCTGTCGGTTCCATATCGTAAAGAGAATATTTTTGTTCTCCTCTCACCAACTGATTCAATCTCGTAACCGGGATTATTTTAATCTTTTGCTCCAGAACTTTTACTTCTTGATAATTATCCAAAGGCAGCACTATTTTGTCAAATCCAGCTTCTATAATATTTAAGGCCATAGGTAGTGCTCCATCCACTCTGCAGACTCTTCCATCTAAAGAAAGTTCACCAATGTAGACTTCCTCTGTATGCATAATTTCAAATCCTATCTGTCCACTTGCTTCTAATATACTGACAGCTATTGCCAAATCCAACTGTGAACCAGCTTTGGGTAAGTTGCTAGGCGCTAAATTAATAGTAATTCGCCTGGAGAGAAACTCACAACCACTATTTTTAATGGCTGAGCGTACCCTGTCTTTTGATTCTTTTACCGATGTATCAGGTAGACCTACAATTTCAAATTGGGGGATACCATTACTTATATCAGTTTCAACTCTAATAATTTTTCCTTCAATACCGTTTAAAAAACACCCTCTAATAGATGTATACACCAGCAACAACTCCTCATAGTTAATAAAAAACTTGACTATTCATAACACGATTCAGTTAAAATTGACTGTTGATAGGAAAAAATTAGTAATTGAACAAATTGAGTGAGTTTGATAATACATCATAACGAGCAACAGAATATAACAGCTCCTATCAAAAAGCTTGACGGTAATGAATGATTTCACATTCTTTATTAAAATCTTGAGCCACAATAGTTATCACATCAAACCTGACACGATATTTCTGATAACCTTCCCGGTGAACAAAAATATTTGCCAGCTTTCGAAGCTGGCCACACTTTTTAAGAGTCATTGCATCTTCAGGGCGACCTGTCATGAATGTTGAACGAAATTTAACTTCTACGACTATAACTATATTTCTTTTTAGACAAATTAGGTCAATTTCCCCCATTCGAGAAAATCTGTAGTTTTTAGCTACAATTCGATATCCTTTATTAGCCAAAAAGCTAGCGGCTAACTGTTCTGCCTTCATCCCTTTTTCTTTATTGGATATCTTATTCATTTTGTCTATCCCCTTGCTATATTGGTTAAATAACTTTGTCTGTGTACAGGTGTACTACCATTAATTTTAATAGCTTGTACATGTTCACCGGTCCCATATCCTTTATTTGATCGAAAATTATATTTGGGAAAATTATAGTGTAATTGATCCATTATTTTATCCCTAAAGACTTTTGCAATTATACTAGCTGCAGAAATATTGGCAAATTTTCCGTCACCTCCAGCTACTGCTTCCCCTTTCTCGTCTAAACCCCTTGGTAAACGATGACCGTCGACCAAAGCAAGATCAAAGGAACTAGATAAGTTATTCACTGCCTTTTCCATTGCTAAATCCACTGCATTGTTAATATTAATTTTGTCAATAGTCTGAACATCAATTATACCGATGCCATAGCGGACTTTGTTAATCAGCTTATAATATGTATCTTCCCTCTCTGCTACAGACAGTTTTTTTGAATCATCCAATTTAAAAATTTCAAGTTTGTTAATATTATCAGATGGTAGCATAACAGCACATGCAACTACCGGACCAGCTAATGGTCCACGCCCAACTTCATCAACACCTATAGGCTGTTGAGATTTTAATTCAGTACAAATTTGCTGCTGGTTTTCAATCAAGTCACAGATACGTCGATAATTAGACTCTTTTTCTCGCAAAATTTTTGCCACCCTATCAGCTAATTGTGCAGCGGATTTGCGTCCATCTAATTTTAATTTGTCTACATATTCCCAAGATGGAGCATTCAAGCATGTCTCCTTAAGCTCATTCACAGTTAATTCTCGAGTATTAAATTGTTCTAACATGTCAATTCGTCTCCTCAGTGCAGTAATATAGTTATAAAAAAGTCAATTAAATAAGTATTACAAAGTTCCAATTTGGTCTAAAGGCCAAAAAACAAAGAAAGCCCTGCCTTTAATTTCATCTTCGTGAATAAATCCTACAGATGATGATCTACTATCCATACTATTATCGCGATTATCACCTAATACGAAGTACTCATCTTCAGGTAATTCTTCTGGTCCATAATTATCGTTTACTTTTTTCACTTGATAGTCTTCATCAATAGGCTCTTCATCTATATACACTTGACCATCATTAATTTTTACTGTTTCTCCCGGAAGACCAACCACTCGTTTAATAAAGTCTTTATTTTCATTGTATTCAAACACAATAATATCTTCTCGTTCAGGTTCATCAAATCTGTAAATAAACTTGTTTACTACTAGTCTTTGATTGTGTTCTAGAGTCGGATACATAGACTGGCCTTCAACTAAGAATATTTCTACTACAAAATATCTGATCAATAAAGCCAGTAATATTGCCACTAATAGAGATTTTATCCAATCAAAAATTTCACGCGACTTTTTTTGCTCCATAGGATTCATCCTCCATGTTTAAGAAAAGGGACTGCTGACAGTCCCTTTTTTCTAGCGAATTCCTTTAACGCGGGCAGCTTTACCTTTTAAATTACGTAAATAGTACAACTTGGCACGACGTGTCTTACCGCGACGCAAAACCTGTATTCTGGCAACTCTAGGTGAATGAACTGGGAAAGTCCTTTCAACACCCACACCAAAACTAGTTCTTCTCACCGTAAAAGTTTCTCTCAAGCCAGTACCTTTTCTACGAATAACAATCCCTTCATAAGGCTGCTCCCTCTCACGCTGACCTTCCACAACTTTCACATATACCCTGACACTATCTCCAGGTTTAAACTGTGGAATATCCTCTCGCATTTGCTTCTGTTCTACTTGTTTAATTAGATCCATAATTTACCTCCTCCTTCTTTCGACGTTCATAACTCCAGTGTTATCTGGACAGAGGACCGCCAAATTTTGCAAATAACAAAAATATTATAGCACAATACTGTTAGTTTTACAATAATTGCACCAATCTCTTTATATTCTTACATAATTCAACCATTGTTGCTTTCAGAACAGATTTCTTCCCAAACTTCATTCATTAGCTTGTTCATCTGTTCATCTAGCTGCTGTTTATGCAGCAAATCTGGTCTACGTACAGCAGTACGCTTTAAACTTTCTTTTTTTCTCCACATGTGCACTTTTTGATGATCTCCAGATAAAAGTATATCAGGGACTTGATACCCTCTAATATTTCGAGGACGTGTGTATTGTGGGTGCTCTAACAAATAATTGTTAAAAGAATCCTCTTGAACAGATTGTTCTGTCCCTAGAACTCCAGGGAGTAATCTCATCACTGAATCCATAATAACCATAGCAGGTAACTCCCCACCCGTCAGAACATAATCACCAATTGATAGTTCTTCATCTACTAAAGCCTCTCTAACCCGCTCATCTACGCCTTCATAGTGTCCACATAAAATAGTTAGTCTATCAAGCTCGGCCAGTTTTTCAGCTTTACTTTGATTATACGGACGTCCCTGTGGAGTAACGAACACTGTTTTCTGGCTTTCATCTGATGAAATCGAAGTGGAAAGTTCGTCAAAGGCATTAAAAATAGGTTCAGGTTTCATAACCATACCAGAACCGCCACCAT
>CAZKUS010000006.1:0-21443 GCA_964556025.1 uncultured Clostridia bacterium
TTTTTTGTATATTTTTTTTTTTTTTTCAGATCAGTTGCCTCAAAAGAATCCTTTTTCTTGTCTGCAACATCATCTTCTTGTATTATTTCTACTTGCTCCATCTGAGTATCAATATTAATTACCCAAAAAAACACTGAAATGATTAATGCCAGCACCAATAAAAACCATTTTCTTTTGACATGGATTATTTTCATTACCCTTCCTCCCCTTGTTTTCTTTTACTTTTTTGGAAGTACCTGAATATTGTGTTCAGGTACACCAAATAATGTGTTAGCAGCTTGAATTAATTGCTTAACAATTGATAGATTTTCGCCACCTTCAGTCACAATAACCACTCCACGGATCTCTGGCTTGAGTTCTCGTACTGCCATGGGTTGTTCTTCGCCTTTTTCACTAAATGTTAAAACATCTTTGTTATAAAACATTTCCTTTGTTTTTCGTTCTCCTTCGGCACTATCAGCTTCTTCGGTAATTGTCTGTTCTTCATCTTTATTTTTAACTAAGTCTAACTTGCTCCCACCTTCTAAACTAAGCATCACTTGAACTTCTCCAGCACCAGTTACACTTGATAAAATTTGTTCCAATTCTTTCTCTAACTGTGCTTTATAGGCTGATTCATCAGTGTTTCTATCTGGTATTTGTTTATTCTGTCCATTTTCTTGAATATCATTAATTTGTTCCTGGTCTTTTGTTTCACCACCAGTGTCTAAAGGATTTCCTACAATTACAAAAATAAGCCCCAGTATACCTAATATTAATAAATGGGGCGGTAATTTTTGAAAAAGTTCCTTTGGACTTTTTTCCACGTAGTTCACCCTCCTTTATAGCAGCTAGTACATATTATGCATTTCAGCCTTTATTAATTACTTTTACCTCCACTGCAGATTTTTCTATTCTAAATGTTCTAGCAAGCTCTTCTTCTATAATATTAATTTTTTCTTCTGATATTGCTTCTATTTCTTTACTTATGTTTTCATTGGCTTCTACTGATTTTTCATTTTTCTGAGATTCAGTTTGATCATTATAATCTATTATTATCTCTTTGACTGGTTCTACTAATTTCTCTTTTTCTTGTTTCTTTTTTTCTTTGTCTGTTTTTTTATTTTGGTCTATATCCTGTTTTTGTAAATAAATTTTCATTTTATTAATTTTCCCATAATCTGGTGATTCGTTGTTTTCAATATAATCTAGTTCTAAATTAGCAATTTTGAGACTTTGTGATATTGAACTAACTATATATTGTGACTCTTGTAATACCGCGTCTTCATATTGAGAATCAACTGTTTGTAAATTTTCCTGTTGCTTCTCTTTACCACGAGTCAAAATTTCTTCTTTAGCAGATCCGCTAGTTTTTTGTGCAAATATATCTGGATTAATATTAAAATTTTCATTTTCTAAAATACTAACTACAGGGTTGAGCATTATTAATACTATTAATAACCCTATTACCAGCCTTACATATCGCTGTAATCGCCCTTCTGGCAATAAAAGTTCTAAAAAAGTGGCTAATATTATTACAACTACAATTGAAGTTACAAGCTCATTAACTGTCTCTAGCATGAATTTTCCCCCTCATCTATCAAGATTGGCACTGTTCTTATATTTTGGCTGTGTTAAAGTTGAATGTTGATAGCTAAACTCTTCGATTGAATATAACAGCGCCTAAATTTTAAGTTATGAATTACTATCCTCTGATCATCATTGACACATTAGCAGCGCCTACTATGGCAGCCATAGCAATAAAAAACATAATAGACACAGCAGCTACACCTGCAAATACCCACGCTAAACAGTTAGACATAGTATTCAAGCTTTCAGGAATGGATGTTTCACCCAAAGGTTCAAGTAGAGAAGCTGCCAATTTATATATGAAAACGAGAGAAAGTATTTTTAATGCTGGGAAGATAGTTACAAAAAATAATACTACTGTCCCTGCAATAGTTACACTGTTAGTTAAAACAAGCGAAGCCCCCATGACTGTCTCTACAGCATCAGAAACAGCTTTACCGATAACAGGAATAAAAGAACCGGTTAAAAATTTAGCTGTTCGAATGGCTATTCCATCAGCCACTGCACCGCCTACACCTTGAAGACCCATTATACCTATGAAAATAGTTAAAAAAAATCCTAATGCCGTAATACTAATGTTTTGAAACAGAGCTGCCAATGAAGATACTTTAAATTTAGGATTTAAATTACTCATTAAACTTAAGACAGCCGAAAATAATAGGAGTGGAAAAACTATATTGTTAATTAAAGTACTAAAAGTATTGATTAAGAAAATTGACAAAGGATGAAAAATTGCTACTGAGCTCACCGCTCCCATAGATGCGATTAAAGTTAATAATAGAGGGACCATTGCCAAGATAATCTCAACCATAGTAGAAACTGCTTCACGTCCCACTTCTACAGCTAAATAAAAGCTTTCAATAGCTAACACTACTATAGCAAAATAAATAACAGTATGAGCTAATTTTGCTACTTTTTCATGGGCAAAAGCACTTTGTAGTGCAGTGAGCAAAGAAGCTATTACAGTTAAAACTATAACTTTACCTAATAAACGTAAATTTATAATGACTTCATAAAGAAAAAACTGAATTAATCCGTAGAATAAGTCAGTTAAACTAAAACCGCCTTCACCAACGACCATGTGAAATATATCTCGAAAATTCAAATCAGGTATATATTCTCCTAATTCATCATTCAGTTCTTCCCAATGTCTTTGTAATTCATTAATCTCAGGTGTTTCCATAATTTGATCTAATTCTTGGTCTAAGTCAACTTGTTCTGGTTCTTTGTCTAAATTTTCCTCAGACTCTGCCATAGTAGTATTAGTAACAATAACAAAAACAGCGAATACTATTATAGATGTTCCTAGTAATAAACGTATTAGTTTCTTCGTTTTCAGGGTCAAATATGTCAACCTCCCTTATACATCGCAAAATTACGGGAGTAAAGTTAGCACTGTTTCTAAGATCATCAATATTAAAGGAACAGCCAACATCATTATAGCGATTTTTCCTGCAAGTTCGATTTTTTTGCCAATGGCACCTTCACCTGCATCTTGACATACTTGAGCTCCAAATTCGGTTATATATGCAATCCCTACAATTTTTAATAAAGTATCTATATAAGCTAAATCTAAGTCAGCTTGATACGTCAATTCTTCTAAAACAGTAAATACTGATTGTATTGGTGCAATTAAATGTAAAAATATCATAATACCGACAGCCATTGATAGTAGCAGTGCCAGTTCTTGATTGTGTTGTCTTAGCACAATGATCAATACAGTAGAAATAAATCCAAATCCAACTATTTGAACTATATCCATAATTAATACACTCCAAAAACCTGCCGAACAGTATTAAACAGATCAGCTAAAAGTTCAATAATCATAAACAGAACTATAATAACTCCAGCTAAATTTACATATGTGGTTACTTCCTTTCTATCTAATATATTTAAAATAGGGTTTAAAACTGCTAGAATCATTCCTACTCCAGCTATTTTGAATAATAGATCAACATCTAATTCATACATTCAGATACCTCCCAGTCACCATATTAATATTATCAACATCAAACCAGTCAGAACTCCTAGATAACGCCACATACGTTCATTTTTTCTACGCTCTTCTATAGCTATTTTTTGATTTGCTCTGATATGCGTTAAACACAATTCAATTTGCTTAACCTGCTCTTCACTGTCACTTTTCCCTAAGTAAACTGTTAAATTTTCTAAAATCTCCCAATCTTCTTGTTCAAGACATATTTGATTTTCTAATTCATCTTTTGTTAACTTGAAAGCTTCTTCTGGCGCTAATCCATACTCTGTCAAATAAGCATTTAAATAAGAAAATATTTTTCCACTTTCATTAGAAAAACGGTTACTTACTCTTGATAATAAGTCTGGTAGAGGAACTGCAGCATATTTTATTTCAGAACCTACCATTTCTAATAACACTTCTACTTGATGCAATATTTTCGGTATTTGTATGTATTTAAATGCTATTCTATTTCCTAAAGCCATAGTAGAAAATAAAATTAAACCGGCACCAATCATTCTAATCATGTAATCACCTCAGGTTTAGTAATTAAGATATATTAAATTTGGCTGTGTTAAAGTTGAATATTGATAGTTAAGCTCTTCGATTGAACAAATTTTGTGTAGGATTGATAGTACATCTTGACGAGTCAACAGAATATAACAGCGCCTAATAATTAACAGAAATTTTAGGTATGTCATTATTAGTACCTTTTTGAATATGTTCTATAGTGCCGGGACCTTTATTCCTGCTTAAAAGAACAAATCTTTCCACTGACTTAGTTCTAACAAGTAAAGAAACACCTTGGCGGTATAATAGTGAATTTATATCATTACCATGTGCTGAAGCTATGATTTTAACACCGGCATTCATTGCTTCGGTTATTGCAACAATATCTTGCTCTGAACCTATTTCATCAGTAACTATTACTTCTGGAGACATAGACCTTAATGCTAAAATTATCCCTTGAGATTTAGGACATCCATCTAAAACGTCTGTCCTCAAACCGATATCTCGTTGAGGTACACCTTTTACTACACCGCTCAGTTCAGATCGTTCGTCAATTACAGTCACCTTATGTGGAGGTATATTATAATTCCCAGAACTAATTATTCTGGTTAAGTCTCGCAACATAGTGGTTTTTCCACAAGCAGGAGGTCCTACTAAGATAGTGTTTTTTATCGGTTTCCTTAACTTATCAAACAATCTAGAAACCAATTCTGATGCTGAACCATTGATTTCACGAGATATTCTAAAATTAACACTAGAAATATCTCTGATAGCTCTGATCTCATTTTTTTTTATATATGTTCTACCTAGAATTCCAACCCTGTGTCCACCAGCGACTGTAATAAAACCGTTATTAAGATCATTCTGGTAAGAATAAACTGAATTTTCGCTGATTAGACTTATTAATTTTTGAATATCTTGTTTGTGAACAGTATGATTAACTAGTACATCTTCTTGCGGAAACACAAGCATTGCAGGTTTGGTTAATCTAAGTCTTATCTCTTCCAATTGATGAGTTTTAGAAGCAACTTTTTTGGCTGATTCCCAAATTGCTTGCTGCAATCTAGTAGGAAAATATTTTTGAATAATTTCTCTTAGTGTTTCATCCAAAATAAGGCCTCCTTTTGGTTGGGATTATAAAATAGACTGTGTTGAAGTAGAAGGTTTATAATTACCAATAGTGAAAGTATAGCAGCATCTTCTATTAATACTTATTTAGCTAGTCCTACTTTTATGCAAAAGGCTGTGTTAAAGTTGAACTCTTCGATTGAACGAATTTTGTGTCGGGTTAATAGTACATCTTAACGATCCAACAGTAGGATTAAAGTCAAATAACAGGATATAACAGCGCCATGCAAAAAGGGGTCTATTTCATCTTCTTTTAATCCATAATCTAAGCATAATAAAAACCCTTGGGGTTTCCCAAGGGTTTAATGCTTAAGCTTAAGATCTTTTAAGATCTTTTAAGATCCTTTTACTCTTTCAATGTATTCTCCTGTTCTGGTATCCACTTTAATGATATCTTCTCTATTGATAAAAAAAGGTACATTAACTGATAAACCTGTTTCCAGGGTAGCTGGCTTACTTCCACCAGAAGCAGTATCACCTTTTACCCCTGGTTCAGTATCATCAACAATTAATTCTACAAAAACTGGTAATTCAATACTAATTTCTTCACCTTGATAAAATAGAATGGTTAGTACCATATTATCTTTCAAGTATAATGATTTGTTTCCTAACTTTTCTTGAGTGAGAGTATACTGTTCAAATGAATCTGTATCCATAAAATGAAACATATCACCTGTTGAGTACAAATACTGCATTTCTCTCTTTTCTAAATGAGCACGTTTTACTTTTTCACTAGATCTAAAAGTTTTTTCAGAAATATTTCCAGATTTCATATGTCTTAATTTAGTTCTCACAAATGCTGCACCTTTACCTGGTTTAACATGTTGAAATTCTACAATACTGTATACTTCTCCATCAACTTCAATAGTCATACCATTTTTAAAGTCATTACTTGTTATCATTTTCGACCCGTTACAGGAAACTTATAAATAGTTATAAAATTCTTATTAAATACTTCCTGTAACGGTTTTCACCTCCTTTCGTTTTAAGCTTTTCGTAGTGCTTACTAGCTCTACTGAGATATTCTTCTTTTTGATAGACGCTGTTATAGCTCGCTGTTGAAACCTAAAATTATCAATTGAACGATTTAAGCTGGTTTGTTAGTACATCTTGACGAGCAAAACAGTTATTTATATTTCGATAAAATCTTTAGTAGAACGCGTCAGTACTTCACAACCAGTTTCTTTTATTAGTACAATATCTTCTATCCTGACTCCTCCCCAACCTGGTATGTAAACTCCGGGTTCTACCGTAACTGTCATCCCAGGTTTTAAAACATCTTCATGATTAGGGGACAATCTAGGTGACTCATGTACTTCTAGTCCAACACCATGACCTAATCCGTGGCCAAATCTATTACTGAGTTCTTCTTTTTCAATTGTGGATCTCGCAAAATTATCAGCTCTTTTACCTGTCATACCAGCATGAATATTGTCAAGGGCATTCATTTGAGCCTGAAAAACAAGGTCATAAACTCGTTGTTGTTCTTCACTTGCTTCTCCTAAAACCACTGTTCTCGTAATGTCTGAACAGTAACCTTTGTATACGGCGCCAAAATCCATTTTAATAAATTCGCTCTGTTTGATTTTTTTGTTAGATGCTACCCCATGAGGTAAAGCAGATCTTTCTCCACTAGCAACAATGATATCGAAAGCGATATCTTCAGCTCCTTGTTGCTTCATGAAGTATTCTAACTCCAATGCTAAATCCCTTTCTATTACACCCTCTTCAATAAAATTGATAATATGGACAAAAGCTTGGTCAGCAATGTTCACTGCTTTTGACAATAATTCAATTTCACCTTTATCTTTAACGGTTCTCAGTTCAGCTACTAAATCGTTAGTTGGAAGAAAATCTATGTCACCAAGGTGATATGCGTATTTTTCGTAGTTTTCATAAGAAATATGATTTTTTTCAAAATACATCTGGCTAATTCCTTTTGAAGAGGATATTTCTGCTAAAGTTTTTGCCATTGGAAATTCATGTTTAATTACTTCCACTCCCTTGGGGAGTTGATTATTTGCTTGTTCAACATACCTAAAATCGGTCAAAAAAGTTGCAGTATCTTTTGTCATTAATAGAAAACCACTGCTACCGGTAAAACCAGTTAAATACCTACAATTCTCTGGTTTTGAAATCAACAAAGCTGGAATTTCCTCTGTTTTCATTTTTTTAAATAGACTTTGTAGGCGATCATTATAACTACCCAAAACCACACCTCCTATATATAATCAAATAGCATCTTACAATTTGACACCTTGATCCGTAATATGCAGTTACCTTTTATAATTCCAATTATCAGAACCGTATTTGTTGTCTATTAACTGTTCAATTTGCATTTTTTCCACATCAGATAATGTTTTCTCTGCTAAGGTAATATTTAATGCTTGTTCAAATCCAGTGATCAAACTACTAGTTATATTATCCATTGTTAAGCTGTCTTTTAGTTCTTCTGGAGCTAGCTCTTGAATTCCCCCCGCTTTTTTAGATAGAATTTTTTCAGTGCGATTTCTTGTATCTTGTGATGAAAAATTTAAGACCTGTAATAGTGATTTTGAATTAAATGTCATAGGTATAGATCCATGTTGTAAAAGTATCCCTTCTTTTCTTACTTGGGCACTTCCTATTATCTTTTTCCCTTCAACAACTAACTCATACCATGAAGGGGCATCAAAACAAGCTGCTGACCCTGTTTTTGAACTATTAATGGCTTGCTCAGTCAAACTGGCGTGCAACCCCAATAATTTTACTCCATTTAATAATCCCTGTGACAAAATTTTGTAAGCTTTTGTTATTTCATTAGGGATCATAGGGTGATCTTCTCCAACAATAACACTATATGTAAGTTCATGATTGTGCAGAACTGCCCTGCCTCCGGTAGGTCTTCTAACTATGTCATATCCCAGTTTATCACAGACAACACTATCAACTTCTTGATCTAATTTTTGAAAATAACCTATAGAAACACAAGGTGGATTCCATGAGTAAAATCTTATAGTTGGAGGTGATTCTCCGTTTTTAACACTGTACATGAGAGCTTCGTCTACAGCCATATTTTCACTTCCAGTTTTAGGACTATCTATTATTAATCTCCACTCATCTCTACACACATCCATTAAATCTACCCCCCTTCTAGTAAATATTAGAGAATCCGCTCAAGGACTGTATTAATCGCCTGTTGAGTCTCCGAAGCAGTTAATGTTCTCGGGTAATTATACATAGTACCTCCGGGTTTTTCATTATAATATGGCCTGTTACAATCTGGGCAACCTCTAGTTTGAAAAGCTTTTCCGTCTTGGAGATGGTAGCTAATTTCTTTTTCAGTTAATCCAAGTGAATTTATATTTCCATCTTGATCAAAAAAAATCATATCAAAATCAATGATTTGACTTTCTATCAAATAAAGTGATGCTTGAATCATTCTATAATTTGTAATACTAGGTGGAGAAAAAGATTCTAATTGAGTCCCTTTAACGGGAGTGAAGGCAAACAATCCAATATATATAGAGAGAGGAGTTAATTTAGATAAAACATCAACAACTTGATATTCGGATTCACCTAATCCAATTATAATATGTGTACTAACTCTATTAGGAAACTTCTGAGCTGAACTTATTATCAATTCTAACCTTGAATTAAAAGAACCTCCTTTAACTTTTTTAAAAATTTGTGGATCACACACATCTAGGCTTATGCCAACTTTATCAGCACCGTTTTCTAAAAGTATTGATACATCTTCAGCAGTATTAACATTACCCGAAAAACATACCGGAAGACTAGTGACATTACTAATCTCCTTTAATAATTCCTTATAGTCAATATCATCATTTTTGACAGTTTGTAAACAAACTCTCTTTAATCCTTTCTCTTCACCCGCTTTTAAAGCTTGTTCTAGTTCAGAAATTTGAAATTGCGGCCAAGTAATTCTACTCAACATATTTTCACTTGCATCACTATTTTGCGCTTGGGAACAAAAAGAACAGTTATATTGACATTTCTGTCCATATAGTAAATAAGCAGTAGTAGGAAAAACGTCTATTGTTAATCTTTTTAGGCCACAAATTGCTGCACTACCAGCTGACATTCTGATCATAAAGAACAACACTCCTCTTCTATTTGAATATTAAGCCCTAAATTTTTAGCTGATTTTCGCGCTTTTGGTGCAGGAATAACGATTTTATTAACACCTGCTTGCAAAGCCCAATAATCTAAATCATCACGATACTTGCCTCCAGGACGCATACAACCTAGATGAATTGGAGTCTCAGGAAACATAATGCGAGCTTGTAGAAGTATGTTCACAACATAATCTAATACTGGAGGAGTTTTAAGGGCAAAATCAGTATTTTTGGTTGGAGTAAACACAATAAATGATAGTGCAGCCGGTCTTTCTTTAGCCAACATAGACAGAGCGGATAATTCTCCACTTTGCTCTCCACCATTGAGTCCAATACAAATGTGGGGAACCACTTTTGTATATCTTTGTAAGCTTCTATATGAGTTTAAATAATCATCTTCGGTCACATCTGTGAACCCGTAAACTTTTTTAATTGTTTCTGTACAAGCTACAAAATCAAAAGAAACTGATTTGGCAAATTCACCAATTTCCTTAGCTTCTGATTCAGATACCAACCCTACATGTAAATTTAGAGAAATATCATTTGACATTTTCTTCAGTCGATCTTTCTCTTGTAAAATCGGTACTTTTCCTGTGTGGTCACATCCACCACTGATAAGGCAGCTTTGTGCACTAGAAGCTTTTTCTATATTCTCCATGTTACGCAAATAATGCCCACCACAGTGGGCACAATTAAGGTCACAAACTTGTCCTGTAACACTGACAGACAAAGTTTCTTGTGGATAAACAAACGTTATTTCATCAGCAAAATTAGTTTTTCTTATCTCTTGGGCTTTTGATAATAGCATGATATCAGTCTCCATCTCCTTTGAGACATATTTTAACTTTTTTCATGAAGGCGCTGGTATATTTTGTTATTGCTATCAACATCCAACTTAAACTGGGCCTTCTTGAAACAGTGATGTAGATAGATATCGCTCTCCTGTATCTGGTAAAATAGTCACAACTTTAGCGGTAGGAGATTTACTCATAATATCTTTAGCAACAAAGTATGCCGCTCCCGAAGAAATCCCTGTTAACAACCCTTGATATTTCATTAAAGTTCTAGTGCCCATCATTGCATCTTCATCTGTCACTGTAACTACATCATCTACAATCTTCCAATCTAAAACTTTTGGGATAAATCCGGCACCAATCCCCTGAATTTTATGAGGAGCAGGCTGCCCTCCGGATAATACAGGTGACTTTTTAGGTTCCACTGCTATATTTTGTATATGAGGAAATTTCTCTTTCAATTTTTTCCCAACTCCCGTTAGTGTTCCACCTGTACCCACACCTGAAACAAAATAATCCGGTGCTTCATCTTGTAAATAATTTATCACTTCTTCTCCAGTAGTGTGATAATGAATTTCAGGATTTGCTGGATTGTCAAACTGTTGAGGCATAAAAGTATTAGAGTCTTGTTTTAATATTTCTTGACATCTGTTTACAGCTCCTTGCATTCCTTCGTTCCCAGGGGTCAATTCTAGTTCGGCTCCCAAACCTGACAATAAATTTCTTCTTTCCGTACTCATTGAGTCGGGCATAACTAATTTGAGTTTATAACCTTTACTGGCTGAAACCAGTGCCAATCCTATACCAGTATTTCCACTTGTGGGTTCTACAATAACAGTATTTTCATTAATATAATCTTCTTTTTCAGCTGCTTGTAACATATTCATAGCAATCCTATCTTTGACACTACCGCCCGGATTAAAAAATTCTAGCTTAGCATATAAACAAGATGACCCAGATTGATGTAATTTAATCATGGGAGTATTACCTATAGTTTTTTCTATTTCAGATAGTTTCAAAATATCCCTCCAATATTATAAATCAAGCTCAGTTTAAGTTAAATGTAATTGTATATAACAGCAGCAAAAATTAAAAGTTCTAATGAAATATTACCATGTTTCAACATTAATAAAAAACTATTGAAAGTAACCGATTTCTGACAATATACATTTTATCCTGTTGGCTATCTGTGCAGGAGTTAAATCATCTGTCCATAAAATATAATCACTATTACGATAAAATTCTTGCCTATCATTCATCAAGTGTTCAATGTGAGCGAAATTAACTCCTTTGGCTCTGGGAGTTGCTCTATTTTGTGATAGTAGTCTTGAATAAATTGTTTCTGGACTAGCTAAAAGTGAAAATGTTATCGAATGTTGTCTAAGTAATTTCCAGTTTTCTTCTTTAATGACTACTCCTCCTCCAGTTGAAATAACTGAAGGATTGTTATCTGTTAATAAGTTTTTTAGTACTTTAGTTTCTAAGTATCTTAAATGCTGTTCACCATACTCCGATAATAACCTCTCAACAGGTAGACCTTGCCAATCTTCAATCTTTTCATCAGTTTCATAGAACGGAGTCTGTAGTAAGGTAGCAACTCTTGTACCAACTGTAGTTTTACCACTACCCATATATCCCAGTAGTACCACATGGGATTGTAGTTTACCTGAACATAAAAATGATAGATCAATATCTTCAGAGCGATTCAATTACATCCACCTCTCGTTATTGACAATTAATGTCTGGGAGATTCGTTAACTTTTTCAATAGCTTTTGTTATAGCAGCAGTAACATCAGTAGAAAATTGAACGAACAAAGAGTAAATTTTAGAGTAAATTTCACCTTTTTCTGTAACTATGTATTTTGGGGGTAATTCATTTAATGCTAAAGCCATAATATCTTTCCGACAATGCTCACAATTACATACATCATCCCTTGTTTTCATAAGTTCATCCAATTTTTTCTCAACAACTTCTTCCATGTAATTTTGTAATTTAAATTCACTCATAAATTTTCCTCCATTCAAAAAAATAATATCATATTCTTTTAATTACTTCTAGCGGGGAGGGGGGACAGTAGAACTCCTAACTCTACCAGTAATAGCTGCGATTATTACATAACGAGCATCTCCCCGCGAATTTGCAATACCAATGCTAGCTCCTCCCCATGGTGTTCCATCGGGTTGAAAAGTGATTTCCGGGTTCAATGATGAGCCGCCCGTGTTAAGAGACGAAAATTTAACTTCTGGAGGCAAAGATACAACCACACTTTCATCTTCCGATAAGTGTATAGTATAAGTATGTATTGGACCAAAAAAAGTAAAACTCACTCTTATTAATTCTTCAGTCTTAGCTGCATACATCTTTGCCATGCGCATATTATTAAATAATTCATCTTGTACCGCAATCAATTGATAAATTGACCTTAATTGATAAAAAGATGGAACAGCTATACCAGCTAATATCCCTACTATAATTATAACTGCCAGTAATTCAATTAAAGTAAACCCTTTACGATTGGACAATAAACTATGAAATTTATTCATAACATTTTTTTAGCAAGTGCTGGATATTTACTAGGTGCATATCTAAATATTGCTTTGCTAATTCTATCTTCAACAACACTAGGGCATCTCCCTTCAGATATAGTAAATTTATCGTAAAATATTTCTATATGCAACATAACTCTTGTATTTATAACATTATGAATATCTGAATCATCTTCTGATTGATTAGTGATGGTTTCTATGTTAACTTCATTAATATTTACAAAACGGTCAAGCTCATAAAGTTCATTCAACAAATTTACAATGTTTTTGTGTTTACCCTGTAAATCCAAACTAATAGCAATTTTTTGTAAAGACTCGTCAGTGGAAGATTTTTCCTCATTTGATATATCTAAAGAATTAAATGATATATTATTATCATTAGTAAGTATAAATAGCTCTGTCAAAAAATTCTCCAATTCTCTAGCAGACGGTATTTGTTTTTGTAAAGAATAATTATCTTCAAAAACGTTTTTACTCTCTGTGTTTGTCAAATTTGAACTCAACTTACTATTTTCCAATGAATTTATTTTATCAATAAATTCATTCTTTTCATCAACTTTAGTACTGTAAACTGTCATTTCAGGTGCTAAAAAAGTGAACCAAAATATTGTTGTTACACCTGAAATCATTAATATCATAACAGATATTCTTTTATTGTAATGCAAATTCAAGTTAAGCTTTTTAATCTTAGCAAGTATAAAAGTCATTTGGATATCCTCCATACATTAGTTCTAGCTACTTTTAGTATTTATATCAAAATGAAACTCGCCCGATCTAAAATAAACCCTTTTTAAAATAAAGTACTCACTAAAACCGATGTCATTTAATCTTTTTTTGAAAATTAATATTTTGCTACTATTGTCAGCTACCCCCGTTAAGTGAATATTTGATAGATCACTCCCTGATAAATTAGAAATAACCAGTCCATCTGGCTTAACTGTATCTAGTTCCGTCAATATCTCATACCAATTAACCCTTTTATTGTTCAGATTCTCAACAATACTTTTATGAGTGCGGTAATTTTCTTCTATTTCTAAAGCGTAAATCTTTTCCTGTTTTTTAGATATTTGACTAATTTTATCAGTTTCTAATAAATCTAGTTGTTCTTGCAAATTTACATTTTTATTAGATATGTTAATCCAAATAAAAATCATAAAAATCAAGTACATGCTTAAAAGTGCTGCAGCCTTTTTTATAAAATTACGTTTTTTTTCTAAAGTTACATAAGATTTTGGGCGCAAATCTATCGTATATTTCATTAAAACCACCTCTTCAAAGCAGCACCTATAGCGGGAGTATAGCTTGAGCTTTTTAAATTTTCCTCTAAATTGGAATAAATATATTCAAAAGGATTTAAATAGGTGACTTCTTTGAACATTTTTTTTGAAAAACATTCGTAAATTTCACTATTCAAATCCGAGTTTTTACCGATACAGCGTATTTTAACTGAATTTTCAGACATGGCATCAATAGAATGTAAATAGTCTAAAGATGTTTTCACCTCCCTACTCAGTCTGTCACTAAATCCTGCCTGAAGATCCAAGTTAGTGGAAATATTTAGTATTCTAGACAAAAGATATTTTCCATTTTTTGAAAATGTTATATTAATAGTAGTATTATTCAGGTTTACTAACATATCAATACTTTTAGTCTCAATACTTGTCATATACAGATATGAGTGTTGAAGCACTCTTAGAGTTGAAAGTGGCTCTATTTCAATGCCTGATAAATTAACTCCTATTTTTTGACAAGCCATAGCTATAGGCATAATATTGTCTTTGTGAACAGCAAATACCACTATTACAGTTCGATCGTTTGCTTGGTTATCTATAAACCAATCGTACACTGTTTCATCAACATGCCATGGAAGCAATGAATTAGCTTCTAATTCAAATTCCAAAGCTGTTGTAATTTCTTTGTCCTTAACAAAAGGTAACACAATTTTACGAATAAAAATATCTTTAACATTTATTGATATATAAGCATTACATTTCTTGACTCCTAAATTACTCAATCCTGTTGTTAACAGATCAAGCAATAACTTTTCATCATATAGTGATTTAGATTGATCAACAGGCACTTCTGTGACCTTTTTACATGTAATACCAGATCTATGTTTATTCAATTTAGCCAAATTAACTCCGTATTCGTTAATATCTATCCCGATATTGGAACCAAACAATGGTGATTTCAATAACGCTTTACCTCCGTTCTGATTTTTGGTATTCATCTAAGTCTAAACGATAAAGCGATGGACAATTAAGTAAGTCTTCATTCCATATACTTATCGAAGAGTCTGATTTTATATCAATAGTACCATTAGGAGACATCAGTGAACCGAATATTTCAATGTTTTCACCAGTTACCTCTATAGCTATACCATCAACTTGAGAGTATAATAGTAATGGCCTATTTTCAATATTACTCCAATTACTACCTGCTAAATTTATTTTCCCTTCAGCAATGACAATTAAAGGATCAGGGTCATCAACATAGGGGAAATCTATATTTTGTAAAACTAAGTCTCCTGATTCCTGTTCAGTATCTAAAACAAATAATACATCGGTGTTAATTTGTTTAGAAGATATTTTAGTCATTCCATGATGTGTTATACTGTCAACATTTGTGTTATTTGCTAATTGTGTTAAATCAAGTTCTTTGTTTTCTTCTATAAGACATCTATCTCCCGCAAAGTAATTGCCAGAATCTGTTACATTCAATTTTTTTGCAGCCATTATACAGTCAGCCCAATCTAAGATAAAATCATTTTCATTGTTTAATACAAACTCTCTTGTTAGCAAAGCAGTCAAAGAATACTTTGCCTCATTAAAATTTCCCGTAGATTTAATAAGTTTAGTGTTTTGATTTAAATCCTCTATAGATAAATCAAAATTCGAAGTGTTATTGTTGAGATGCTTATCATGTAAACTATCACTTACATTTTTCTGTGTTTTACTACTTAAATTATCCCAACTGTTTTTAGCTTTAAACAAACCATATTCCAAACCTGCCTCCGCTGCGTAAAAAGATTTTAGCATTTTTCCCTGACCAGCAGATATGCTATTAGAGATGTTTGACATATACAGTAAAGTTGTTCCTGATATGGATATCAATACCAATATAATCAAACTAATCACCATAACCGAACCTTTTTCCCCTTTGTATAACAGTTTTAAATCTCGGTAAATGATCTTAATATTAATTTCTCGGTTTAGCATATGTAATCAGTTCCTCCCCCCCTTCGCTCATAGTGATAGATATTTTAATTAGATTCCAATTGTCATTATTAACTGATTGTTTTGATCGGGAATTACTATCCAGATATATTTTATTTATAGTCATATCATCAATTCCTGAAGCTATGGGATTATGATATTGATTTCTCAAATCACTTCCAACCAATCGAAATCTATCTGTTCCAATTAAAATATCATTATTTGAAAAAAGTGATATATCATCTTTTGACGATACTTTTATACTGTCAGTCAATCTATGTAAGATCAGCCTAGCAGTTTGTTGGTCTTCAGAACTTTTCTGACCACTTTCCCAAGCGGTTAGCCCAAAATTGAATATTGTATATAAACTAGAAATAATAAATCCAATAATAACTAAGCTTGCCAATAATTCAATTAAAGTAGTTCCTTTTTGGTTATCAAATTTAATTCTCATTTTATCTCCTTTTTGTTCTATAAGTGCTAATGCTGTATTCTCGGTTATGGGTATCTGTTAACCAATTTATCGTTAATTCTATAAAAATTATAGAATCTTCATCTTTTACTGGAGTCATTTTTAGGTCAATCTCAAATTCATCAGATTCTTTTAAATTGATGTTTTCACTTTGAATCAATTGTTGATAAGATAAAGCTGATAGATATTCCATTTCCCCATGAGCATAATAAACCGCTTTTGTATATTCATCAGCCTGTTCTAGTTCATTTAATCCTTGTAATGTCATACCTATGATAGGAACTGAAATTAAAGTTAAAATTACAACCGAAATTAAAACTTCAACCATAGTAATTCCACTGTTCATCATTATTAAAACACCTGCCAAATATTAATCATGGGAAGAACCACTGACAATACTATTACACCTATAATTACAGACATTATGAGGATCATAACAGGTTCAATCAAAGAAGAAATATTATCTAAACTGTCATTAATTTCTCTTTCATAGTAATCAGCTAGTTCTGCAAGTATAGATTCTAATTGACCTGAATTTTCACCGATAACAATCATTTTAGAAACCATAGGATAAAATAGATCATTTTGATAGATACATTTTTCAATACTTTTGCCGTAATTTAAATCGGAAATTATTCTTTGAATAGCTAGTTTGTATTGTTTGTTTTTTACCACTAAGATAACTATCTGTAACGACTGTAATAAAGAAATTCCACTTTGTAATAACATTGATAAAGTTCTAGTAAATTTAATAATTTCGAAGGTTTTTATTACTTTACCAATTATTGGTATAGCTAGTTTGTATCTGTCCAGTTTATCGGTCTTAATCAAAAAATAGTAAACTATTAAAGTAACGGCAAAACTGCTCAAACCAATCAGTACTAAATTTTCTATACTATTAAAAACGTCACCAAGAGATAAGATTAAATTAGTTATTTGTGGTAATTCAATATCTCTATTTGAAAAAATAGCAACAAACCTCGGGAGCACTGTTGTCAGCAAAATATAAATAACTAAAATAGATACCCCGGTCAATAAAAGTGGGTATGTCAAAGAATTCTTAATCTTTTTTACAATTTTATATTCGCGATAGTAATGGTCAGATATCTTCTCTAATACTAAATCAAGGTTCCCGGACTGTTCTCCCGCTTGTATTAACCCAATCATGAATTGAGAAAATATATCTGTGTGTTTGGCAAATGCTTCGTACAATGTTTTTCCAGACTTTATCTGTTCCTTAATAGATACAATGGTAAACTTCAATCGACTATTATTTGTGTTTAAAATAACCGTTTCTAGAGCTTCTACTACAGGTACCCCTGTTCTTAGCATGGTAGCCAATTGTTTGGTAAAACAAATTAAATCATTATAAGATATGGGTGAAGTAAACTTAGATAACCATTTCCCTTCATTTAGCAATCCTTCATTAGTGCGTAATTCAGACACGTATATTTTACGGTTTTTTAAATTTGCTAGAGCTTCCTCTCTATTGTCTGCTATCATATTCCCTTTAATTTCTTCACCATTAAGCAATTTCCCGCGGTAGCTGTATTTAATTGACATAATAGTATTATCACTTCCTATTTTCAGTGGTCACTGCAATTTTAGTCACTTCTTCAAGACATGTTTCTCCTATTAAAACTAATTCAATAGCATGTTCATATAGTGAATAGTATCCACTAAAATTGACTAAATCTTCTTTTGTCCTATCTTTCACTAACGCGTCAATTATTTGCTTATTAATTATCAATAATTCAAACACGGCTTTTCTACCAAAATAACCTGTCCAATCACAATGTTTACATCCTTTAGGTTTATATAAACAGTATCCTCTAGGATAATTTCTTCCGACTATCTTATTGATAAATTCCAATTCATGAGAAGTTGTAGTATATGCTATTTTACAATGTTTACATAGAATTCGCACTAATCTTTGTGACAGCACAGCGTCTATAGCTGAACTGACTAAGTACCAAGGAATCCCCATATCTGTCAGCCTTGAAATAGCTCCAATACAATCAGATGTATGTAGAGTTGAAAAAACAAGATGACCTGTTAATGCTGATCTAATAGCAATTTGCGCAGTTTCCAGATCTCGTATTTCACCAACCATAATCACATCAGGATCTTGCCGTAATATTGAACGTAGTCCATTAGCAAAACTTAGTCCAGATTTTTCATTGATTTCTACTTGATTAATATTTTGCAAGCGATATTCTACAGGATCTTCTACTGTTACAATATTTTTATCTATGTTATTTAACCAATTAAGGGTTGAATATAGTGTGGTAGTTTTACCACAACCAGTAGGTCCAGTAACTAAAATCATACCATTCGCCGAGTCTAATAATTGACGATATCTATTTAGACATTCATCATCGAAACCAAGTTCATCCATATTTAAGATAACTTTCTCCCTAGGCAAAATCCGGATAACTACTTTTTCACCATAAATCGTAGGTAACACTGATATTCTCAAATCTACCAGACTGTTCTTGTACTCGAATTTACATCTTCCGTCTTGGGGAATTCTTTTATTAGTTATGTCCATATCAGAAATAACTTTTATTCGAGAAATCAATGGTTCTTGGCTTATTTTTGGTAAAGACGATAAAGACATAAGTTTACCATCAACTCTAATTCTGATAGCAATCATTTCTTCACGTGGTTCAAAATGAATATCACTAGCTCTTTTATTTACAGCTTCAATTATTATAGTATTCACTATCTTAACAATAGGAGTTTCATCTAAGCTGCGATCATATTCTTCTTTAACATAAACCTGGTTTTCTCCTGTTTCTTTTACTAAAGAATTCATAGCTTTATTTACACAATTTTGAAGTTCATAACAGCGATTTAATTCTGAGTCAATCTCTAAAGGAGATACAACTATTAGCTCTACTTCTTTACCAGTTAATAATTTTATTTCATCAATTGCTGGTACATCTAAAGGGTTAGCAGTAGCCATATAAATTTTTTCGGCCTCCACAGCCACTGGTAAAAACTGATGTCTTGATAATAGATCATATGGTAAAAACCGTATTGTCTCTGATGTTATGTCGTAATCTTTCAACGAAGTACTAGGTAAATTGAAATACTTGCATAAAGAGTTAACAAACATTTTTTCTGAAAACATATCCATTTGTAAACACAAAGTACTCAAGTGTTCACTTGATAATTGTTGTTTATAATATAATTTATCAAGTTGTTCTCTACTCAATAATCCCAGCTCTACCAACAATAGACCTAAACTTTTTTGATCAGTTTTTTGCATTTATCCCTCCAAATAATTTGTTATGTTTAAGTAATTATTCGACAAGGTGTTTAAAAACCCTTTATTTTACTATTAGCTTTTATTTGTATTTTTTTCTTTCCCTCTATATTAGGCTTGTTAAAGTTGAATGTTGATAGCAATAGAACTTCAATTGAACGTATTATGCAGCCTATATCAAAAAAATAAAGCCCTATTTTTACAAGGGCTTTTTACAAGATACTTCTGATTTTAATACCAAAAAAAATTTTAAATTCCAAATACTCTAAATTACATTTTATAATCTGAATCAAGACTATTTATTCCAAAATGTTTCCTAATACGATAAAAACAATAACCAATGATTATCCACAGTATGAGTGAATATAACACCATTGGATCTTCTTTAAAAGAGAAAATAGCTAAGCAAATCACAGCTAAAATTGTGAAAAACGATAACAATTTTAATACCATCGGTGATAATGTAAAGGGAGCTTGTTTTAATTTATCAGGTTCTTTAGCTAAAATCTTTAGTCCTGCTCCAGCTACTAATGCCATTCCGATTAAAGTTACTAAAGAGCTTATTGCTCCTAAATACAATATTGAAAGATCCAGAGAAACAATTATTACTCCCAAGACATATATTGTTGCTAGTGAGACTGCTGGAACATTGTATTTATTTTTCTTCACCAAAATACGAGGTAAATAACCATCTTCGGATAGGCTGGCAAGCAAACGACTACTTGCCGCGTAAATTGAATTTATAGGCATTATAACAGCCACAACACCACTAAACTGGATCAGATAATACGCCCATCCAGGAAAAATTAGCTGTGCAGCTTCAGCTAAGTTAGGCTGTTCTGCCCTGATTGTTTCCCAGCCCAAGGCACCTGAGAAAACTAGTGTAGTACTTATATATAGTAAACCTATAATCAATGAAGCAATAATAATGGCTCTGGGAATATTTTTATCCGATTCATGTATTTCATCTCCAATTTCAGCGACAAAATACATACCCGTATAAGCAAAAAAAGCTGTTAAAGCACCACCAAAAATCGTTCCCATACCTGCGTCAGTCATTGGTGTAAGGTTCGCGATGTCTATTTCAGGGAGACCTCCGCCAGAGAATACTAACAAGCCAGTCACTACAACTGTAACAAGTATACTTTGAACTAATTGGGTCGTTCTAATACCAAAAGCATTGACTACAAAAAATATTGTTAGTATTAATCCTGCAATAATTCTATTGTCTATTCCCAAAGGACTATCAAAGTATTCGGTAAATCCACTGGCCATTAATGCAAGTCCATAAAACGAAGTCATAAAACGCAGCCACCCCATCAGAAATCCAATTGACTCAGGGTAAAACATTCTTGCATATTTATAAGTAGCTGCAGTTGTAGGGTAAATAGAAGCAACTTGAGCATAACAAAATGAAGAAGCAGCAGCAATTAACAGTGCAATTAAATAAGAAATCATTAATCCCGGTCCTACCGAGACTGCTAAAGGACCTATAATTATATATATACCTGCTCCTACTACTGTACCTACAATCATTATTACCGCACCCACTAGACTTATTTTATATTTACTTGGCTTTACTGTTGTTCCAGTATTAGTGATTTTCTCCACTCCTTTCTCCACTCCTTTTCACTTGACTTTGTTATATGTTATTATAATAAATTTAAATTAAGTGAAATATGGAGTTTAACAATATATCTTAACTAGTGAACAAAAGAATCAAGATCAAATAAACCAATTATAACAGCGCTATTTAGTAAAAGGCTGTGTTAAAGTTGAATGTTGAGAGCTGAACTCTTCAATTTCACATTCAATGTTTCGGGTTGGTACATCTAAAACTCCC